>PTKQ01000017.1 GCA_002937815.1 Alphaproteobacteria bacterium MarineAlpha6_Bin2
TTAGTGATAACTATATATAAAAAATAAAAATTTTATTTATACACATTTTTATAATATTTTCGTAAGAATATTTTTAATGTTTTTTATAATCAATAATTATGCATTTTATTTTTTTTATATTCCTCTTTTTTATTATAAGTTTAGAACTTCAAGCAGAAGATGTATCAAATGAATCTATTACCCTTCCTGAAATCGAAATACAATCTTCAATAGGAGACAGAACTCGTTTAACACCAGGATCAACAAATTATGTCGATAGACAATCAATAGATAAAAGTAGATATTTAACTGTTGGAGAAATACTTCAAGAAGTTCCAGGTGTTGTTTCAGAGATTGATGATGGAGATTCGCGAAAATCTAATTTTGGAATTAGAGGCGCTCACTCGAGGCGTTCAAGAAAAATTAGCGTATATGAAGATTATATTCCAAATAATTTTGCTCCTTACACCGATCCTACAACTCATTATACACCACCAGATGAAAGAATTGCAGGTATCGAAGTGATAAAAGGATCAGGTCAACTAACACATGGCCCTCAAACAATGTATGGAATTATAAATTTTTTGAATTATAGACCTCCTACACAAAGTTCAGGAAAAATAATTACCTCTTTAGGGTCAACTCAGATCGGACCAAGAAAACAATTTCACGTGCGTTATGGAAGACAATTTAGTGTTTTTGGAAATTGGCAAGCTATGTTTACAAGACATGATAACCGTGGTCCTGTTCACGGTGATATAACTGAATATAATGATTTTTTTATTAATGGAGACATTGATATAAATGAAAATCAGAAACTCGCACTAACCTTTAATTATAATGAAGAAGATTCCGAATATGCAGAGGGGGGGCTAGGTTTATCACAATATAATGCCAATAAGCAAATGGGAAATTTAAGATTAGGTGATGATATATTTAAAATGGATATGGCCCGAATTGGGTTAGCACATAGTTATTACGCAAGCGACACATTGAAAGTTGATACTAATTTTTATTATAATTTTTTTTATCGAACTCGATGGTCGCAAACAGATAATGATGAATCAGCAGGTTTAGTATTTAGAAAAGGTATTGGTTGCACCAATGAAGGTTTGCGAATTGATGCGGCCAATATAACAAATGCTGGTTGTGGTTATAAAGTATCTCCTAGACGTTATCACACAGCGGGTATTGAAACGCGATTTTACAAACAAACAAAATGGTTTGATAAAAATAATGATTTAAAATACGGCGCCAAATTGGAATTTGAAAAGCTTAAAAGAAAACAATGGGTAACTACTTTAGAAGGAAATAAAAAAGATCAAGCAGGGGATCAGTTTGTTGAAAACGAATTTGCAAAAATGAATGAAGAAGCAGAGGTTTATGCTTTAGCAACATATTTTGAAAATGATATTCAATATTCGGACAAATTAACTCTAACCCCAGGTATTAGATATGAGAGTTATTTTCTTATTCATAATGATCGAGAAAACAGAGATGGCTGTGGGGCAACGAGTGTTGTCTGTAATGATTATACTTCTTATGAAAAGGACGAATACATACTTTTACCAGGTTTAGGTTTTACATATTTAGCTCCCCAAAGTAATCAATTATATGGAGGTATACATATGGGCATGGCGCCACCGGCAGTTGGTGATGCTGGGTATAGAGAAATATCAAATTTAAAGTCACAAAAGAGTTTTAACTTTGAGTTAGGTATTCGTAATCAAACATTTGAAAATAATTTAGGAGTAACATTCGAAGCTGCTGCATTTCGAACAGTTGAAAGAAATAGACCTGTAAAATCATCTTTGAGAACAGCCGGAACAGGTTCTACCTTAAAAAATATTGGAACAACATTTACAGATGGGATAGAATTTTCTTCTAATTGGGATCAATCTAAATATTCAAAAAAATTAAATAATTGGTTTGGAACATTTTCTTATAGTTTTATATATCCGAAATTGAAAACACATCAAAAAGGAGAAAGAAGCAGTAGTGATCCTGGGAGCCCTATGATAATAGATGATATTTATGAAAATGATATACCGTTTATTCCAAGACATAAAGCCGTTTTGACAATTGGATACGGTAAAAAAAATAAATGGAATGTTAGTGGGACTGCTCGATATAACGGAGAATATTTTACTGATATAGATAATTCTAAGGGAATAGGAGTCAGCGGTAGGTTTGGACAAGTCGATGATTATATATTGTTCAATAGTAGACTTAATTATCAATGGGGGCAGGCAACTTTTTATATTAGCGGAACTAATTTATTAAACACACCTTATATTGCCTCAGTTTCTGCAGAAGGTCTCAAAACTGGAAATGGAAGAACTCTAGTTTCAGGAATGGAATATAATTTTTAGTAGTTATTTATTAAATAAAAGTTGTAATTTTATTAAAGATTTTTTTTGTTAAAAAAAATTAAGTAAAATCAATTATATAAAATATAAAAAAAGTCTAAAAAGCCACAATTTTGCCAAGAAAATATATATATTAAAGGATGTGTTGGGAATTATTTTTCGTAGCACTTTATTATTTTGTTAATCTTTATGTATATATAAAGGGAGATTAAAAAATGACTTGGTATACACCTAAAGTATCAGAAATTGCTGTTGGCTTAGAAATTAACAGCTACGCTTGTGCAGAAGTCTAAATAAGGCTAAGTCAAGCGTTTAATCGATTAAACGTTAAACCCTCGTTGGTAACGATACTATGAAAGTTTTAGTTATAGGTTCGGCTGCTGGTGGGGGTTTTCCGCAATGGAACTGTAATTCTTCGAATTCCTCAGAAGCTCGTAAAAATCCTGAAAGAGCAAAACCAAGAACGCAATCATCAATCGCTGTCTCGGTAGATGACGGTAATAATTGGTTTTTGTTTAATGCTTCTCCAGATTTAAGACAACAAATCAATGACAATATTGCATTACAACCTAAAAAAGGAATTAGACATTCCCCGATCCAAGGGGTTTTTTTAACCAATGGAGATGTTGATCACATCGCAGGGTTGTTAAATTTAAGAGAAAGCCACCCATTATCAATTTATGCAACAAGCAAAGTGTTAAAAATCTTGAAAAATAATTCTGTTTTTAATGTATTAAACCCTAAATTTGTTGATAGACGAGAAGTTAAATTAAATAAAACTATATTGTTAGAAGATAAAAATAAAAATTCTTTAGATATAGAAGTAGAAGTTTTTCCTGTTCCAGGAAAGGTGGCTTTATATTTAGAAGACGAAACAAAGGGTAAGGATTTTGGGACTGAAGAGGAGGATACTATTGGTTTAAAAATTATCGATAGAAAAACTAAAAAATATTTTTTTTATTTACCGGCATGCGCTCAAATGACAGTAAATTTAAAAAACAAACTTAAAAATGCCCCCCTTGTTTTTTTTGATGGAACACTTTGGAAAGATGACGAAATGTTGACTGCTGAAGTTGGTGTAAATAAAACGGGACAAAGAATGGGTCATATGAGCATGTCAGGACCAAAAGGAACTATAGAAATGTTTAAAGATTTAAATGTAGAAAAAAAATTTTTTATTCATATTAACACTACAAATCCTGCTTTATTGGAAGATTCTGATCAAAGAAAAAAAATTAATGAAGAAGGGTGGGAAGTTAGTTATGATGGAATGGAGGTAAATTTATGAGCCAACAAACAATTGATTTAAATAAATTAATGACAAAAAAAGAATTCGAGACTTGTTTGAGAAAAATAGGAGAAACTCGTTACCATAATCTCCATCCTTTCCATAAACTTTTACATGAAGGCAAACTTAATAAAGGCCAAGTACAAGCATGGGCTTTAAATAGATATTATTATCAATGTAGTATTCCAATTAAAGATTCTGCAGTAATGTCTCGAATGAAAGAACCTGATTTGAGACGTATATGGAGAAAAAGAATTTTAGACCATGATGGTGAAAGTACAGGTAGTGGTGGAATTGAAAGATGGTATAAATTAACTGATGGATTAGGACTTGACCGAGAATATGTAAAATCTACAGATGGAATTTTATCAACAACTAGATTTGCAGTAGATGCATATGTTAATTTTGTTAAAGAAAGATCTTTATTAGAAGCAATCACTTCATCTTTAACAGAACTTTTTGCTCCTTCTATACATAAAGAAAGAATAGCGGGCATGTTGGAGAATTATGATTTTATTAACGATGAAATTATGTCTTATTTTAAAAAACGTTTAACACAAGCACCAGATGATGCACAATATGTATTAGACTATGCTTTAGAAAACGCTCAAACCAGGCAAGAACAAGAAGATGTTTGTAATGCTTTAATTTTTAAAACACAAGTCCTTTGGAGTATGTTGGATGCTTTGCATTTTTCTTATTATGAACCTGGTATCATTCCACCTGGAGCATTTGTTCCCAAAGAGTGATTGATATGAAAGAAAGGTTATTATTAAAAAGTGAAACTATTCCCATTATCCCAAAGCATGTGCGATTTGAGTTTAATGAAGTAAGAAAAGAATGGGTATTATTAGCTCCTGAACGAGCATTATATCCAGACAAGATAGCAATTGCAGTATTGAAAAAGTGTGATGGTAAAGTTAGTATACAAATGATTGGAAAGGAATTAGCAGAAATTTATAAAGCACCTGTTGAAAAAATTATTGAAGATATAATAGTTATGTTGCAAGATTTAGCCGATAAAGGATTTTTAAAAGAATGTTAAAAAAATTAGAAGCACCATTAGCAATTTTGGGCGAAATATCACACAGATGTCCATTATCTTGCGCTTATTGCTCAAATCCTATTGAGCTTATAGAAAAAAATAAAGAATTAGATACTGATACCTGGCTTAGAATTATTGATGAAGCTGCAGATTTAGGAATTCATCAAATTCATTTTTCAGGTGGAGAGCCAACCGTAAGAAAAGATTTAGAACAAATGGTCGAACATGCTCATAAAAGAAAACTTTATACTAATTTAATTACCTCGGCCGTTTTACTTACACGCGAGCGCTTAGAAAAATTAAAAAAATTAGGATTAGAACATGTTCAAGTTAGTTTCCAAGACAGTGAAAATGAAAATGCAAATCGTATTGGCAATTTCAAAGGAGGGCATGAAAAAAAATTAGAGATCGCTAAATTGGTAAGAGAATTTGATATGCCACTTACAATAAATGCAGTTATGCATAGACAAAATCTTCATCATTTAGATGATATGATAAAAATGTCGGTTGATTTAGATGCAGATCGTCTAGAGGTTGCTAATGTTCAATATTATGGCTGGGCTTTAAAAAATAGAGCAGCTTTTATGCCAACAAAAAATCAATTAGAGGCTTCAATGGAGATAGTAGAAAAAGCCAGAAAAGATTTAAAAGGAATTTTAGTAATTGATTATGTACTACCTGATTATTATGCAAAAAGACCAAAACCTTGTATGGGTGGATGGGGAAGACAATTTTTAAATATTAGTCCTGAAGGTAATGTTCTTCCTTGTCATGCAGCAGAAACTATAAAATCTTTTAAGTTTGATAATGTTAAAGATAAAAGTCTTTCTTGGATTTGGGAAAATTCAGAGCCCTTTAATAAATTTAGAGGCACAGACTGGATGCCATCACCTTGCAAAACTTGTGATAGAAGAGAAATTGATTGGGGTGGGTGTAGATGTCAGGCTTTAGCTTTAACAGGTGATATCAATGCAGTAGATCCAACATGTGAATTTTCCCCTCTTCATGAAAAAATTTTTGGTTCTGCAGCTGAAGAATCCAGCAACGAAGCTCCTGAGTTTATTTACCGGCTTTATTCCAATAAAGAAGTTGAGCCGATTAAAAAATAATTTTTTTTTAAATTAGTTTTTTAATGGTTGGCCTAATTTATCTAAAAGCGGTACTCCGTATTCTTTTAAAATTTGATTAATCTCTTTTTGATTTTCTTTAATTAGATTATTAACGGTTTGCTCCCACTCAGGTTCATTTTTTCGTATACCCATTGTAAATCGATATATCATTTTTCCTCGGCTAATTTTTTCTTCTTTAATTAAAGGAATTAATTTTATCGGCACTTTAGACATTTTTGCTTCATATCCTGCATAAGGTCCCCAAACTACTCCAATATCTATATTGCCATTTCTCAAATCTTCTGCTATATCTGCCCAAGGTTTTTCTTTCCTAGGATCCGCTGCTTGTTTATAAAATTTAACTTGTTTAAATAAACCATATTTGGCAATAGAACTGGATGGAGGCGTTGCATGTATAATACCTATTTTATATTTTTTATCTTTTATTATCGGATCAGACAATATTTCAACTGTAATTTTTTTTTCTTCCAATGTCATTAAAGTATAAGAGGAAGTATAAAAAGGATTAGAGTTTTGCACAAATTCATGAACAGCAGGAAATGTAATGATTAAATCACATAGTTTTGCTCGAAGGGTTCTTCTTACAAATCCAGAAGTCATTGGGTACCAGGTATAAACAATTGGAATATTTCCTAATTTTTTTGCAAAAAGATCTGCGATTTTATTTTCATAGCCCTCTTTGTTTTGATTAGAATAGGGAAGGTTATTGGGATCTGCACATATTCTGAGTTTAGATCTAACACCAAGTTCCCCTGTTACTTCTTGAGCACTGTGAGAAGTTTTAAATAAGAATAAAAGACAAAAAAAACTTAGAAAAAGTATTTTCAATGAATCTATCAAACGCTGTTTATTTTAGCTTCCAGCCTTTTCCAGGACGGTCTTTGGTTGTTAGTTTACCATCAGCCATAGCTGCAATGTATCCGTAAATGCCATCAATATTTTTCATAACATCTACAACTTCACCGTGGCCCGGCATAACATTTACAGTTCCACCAGCCATTTCTCTTTTATAGCCATTAACAGTGGTATCTAAAAACCAATCGTAAACGGTGTCATATTTCTGTCCATTCCCAGTTTTTTTACCTTCCTTAGCATAATTAAATGCTTCAACGAGATTAGGTGCAAAGGAACTTCCTCTTGCTGCTTTACCATGACAGACATGACAGTTTTGATGAAAAATTCTGTATCCGTAATAAGCAGCTTTATTGATTGCTTGTTTTTCACTGCCTTCCGCATTGGGATCTTCAATAACATAATAGGGTTTTTCAGGAGTAAATTCGAACTCATGATGATCAGTATATGCTTTATTAGAAATTGTAATTAAAACAAATGCTGCTGTTAGAAATAATGGTAACTTTTTTAAGATTTTATTCATAAATATTTATTCCCAAAAAAAAGGAAGTTAAGAAGAATAATAAATTTAATTCTTAAAATAACAATAGTTTTTTTTTTTTATAAAAAAAAAAAGCCCGGAAAAAAATCCCGAGCTTTTTT
>PTKQ01000018.1 GCA_002937815.1 Alphaproteobacteria bacterium MarineAlpha6_Bin2
TTTTTTAATGATAATATAAATAACTACTTTTTTAAATTAGTATATAATTATTTAAAATTGAAAAATTTATTTTTAATTGATGGTTCAGGATTTATTTTTCGTGCATTTTATGCTCTACCACCTTTAACAAACCCTGAAGGTATTCCTATTAATGCGGTGTACGGATACTGTACTATGATCACTAATATTATAGAAACATTTAAACCCGATCAATTAATTGTTGTTTTTGATACAAAAAAAAAAACTTTTAGAGAAGATATTTATAAACCTTATAAAAGTAATAGATCCGAACCACCGGAAGAACTTATACCTCAATTTTCTATTATCAGAGAAGCGACCGAAGCATATGATTTGCCTCAAATTGAGATGGATGGATATGAGGCAGATGATATTATTGCAACATACGCTTCACAAGCTGAAAAAAAAGGAATAGAAGTTACAGTTATATCTTCAGATAAAGATTTAATGCAACTTGTTAACGACAAAACTAAAATGTATGACACAATGAAAAAACGTTACATTGGTATAAATGAAGTTAAGGAAAAATTTGGGGTGGAGCCATCTAAAGTAATAGATGTCCAAGCTCTTGCAGGCGATAGTATAGACAACATACCTGGTGTGTCAGGAATAGGTATAAAGACTGCGGCTGAATTAATTAATGATTTTGGAACCTTAGAAAATTTACTTTCTCAAACAAATAAAATAAAACAACCTAAACGAAAACAAGTTTTAATTGATGAAAAGGATAAAGCTTTAATAAGTAAAAAATTAGTAACATTAAAAAATGATGTTCCAATTAATAAGCCATATAATTTTCAAATATTTAAAGGTATAAATCAGAAAAAAGTTTCAAAATTTTTTGAAAAGCATGGATTTAAAAATTTAATCATAAGATTGAATAAAAAAAATTCAAACAAAGATAAAAGTAACAGAGAAGAAATAAGCAATAAAAAAAATTATCGCATTATTGAATCTGTCCAAAAATTAAAAAGTTTAATAGAAGAGATTAAAAAAGAAAAATTAGTTGTTATAGACACAGAAACTAATTCTTTATATGCAAATCAAGCTAAATTAGTTGGAATATCTTTTTCCTTTAAAGAAAATGAGGCTTATTATTTACCCTTTGAACATAAGTTAAATAAAGATGAAAATATTTTAAATATTGATTTTGAAAAAGTGTTTTTAATTTTAAAAAATTTATTTGAAGACACTTCAATTATGAAAATCGGCCATAATATTAAATATGATAAAATAGTACTTTCTAATGTTGATATAAACCTTAATCCAGTTGAAGATACAATGCTCTTATCATATGTTTTAGACACTGGAAAATTTAAACACAATTTAGATGACTTGGCAAAAATATATTTAGATTATGACACTATTAAATATAAAGATATAGTAGGAGTTGGAAAAAAAGAAAAAACTTTTGATGAACTTAGTATAGAAGAGGCATATAGATATGCAGCAGAAGACGCCGATGTTACTTTAAAAATTTATCACATTCTTAAAAAAAGAATTATAGAAGAAAAATTATTGAATGTTTATGAAAACATTGAAAGACCACTTATAGATGTGTTGGTTAATATGGAAAAAAATGGAATAAAGATTGATGTAAAAGAATTAAAGAAATTAAGCTCAATTTTTTTAAAAAAGATCTTTTCTATAGAAAAGGAAATTTTTAAACATTCTAAATTAGAATTTAATATTGCTTCTACTAAACAACTAGGAGAGATTTTATTTGATAAAATGGGGCTGCAAGGAGGAAAAAAAGGTAAAAGTGGAGCTTATAGCACTAGTTCTGAAGTTTTGGAAAATTTATCTTACCAAGGTCATGAAATTGCAAAAATGCTTTTAGAATGGAGACAAATTTCTAAATTAAAGAACACATATACAGAATCGTTAACAGAGGAAATAAATAAAAAAACATCAAGAATTCATACATCATACTCAATGGCAGCAACTAATACCGGGAGACTATCTTCAACCGATCCAAATTTACAAAATATTCCCATTAGAACTGAAGAAGGAAAAAAGATTAGAAATTCTTTTATTTCTGAAAAAGGGCATAAATTAGTTTCTCTAGATTATTCACAAATTGAACTCAGGCTTTTGGCACACATAGGTAAAGTTAATGAATTAAAAAAAGCATTTGATTCAAATTTAGATATTCACAAAGAAACCGCATCACAAATTTTTAATAAACCAATTGATCAAATTGATAACAATTTAAGAAGAAAAGCAAAAACTATAAATTATGGAATTATTTATGGAATAAGCGCTTTTGGACTTTCTAAACAATTAAATATTAGTAGATCTGATGCTGATTTTTTTTTAAAGGGATATTTTAAAAAATACACTGGTATTTTAAACTATATTAATGAAACAACGAACTTTTGTAAAAAAAATGGATTTGTCAAAACCATTTTTGGAAGAAAATGCTATATTACAGGTATTAACAATAAAAATTCAAATTTTAGAAATTTTGCTATTAGGGCTGCTATAAACGCACCAATACAAGGATCAGCAGCAGATATTATAAAAAAAGCGATGATTAAAATTCACAAATTTTTTATAGAAAATAAGATTAAAACAAAGATGATATTACAAGTTCATGATGAATTATTGTTTGAAATGCCTGAATCAGAAATTACCTATCTTACTAAGGAAATTACAAGTATTATGGAGAAAGCTATGTTGCCAGATATAAAACTTGATGTTCCGTTGATTGTTGATGTAGGTAAAGGCAATAATTGGGCGGAAGCTCATTAGTTTTTTTTATTTTAATTATGGGAAAGAAGATTTTTTTAGTTGATGATGATGAAAATATTTTAAAATCTGTTTCTATATCTTTAGAATCAGAGGGTTTTTCAGTAAAAACTTTTACCGATGGGGAGAAAGGATTAAAAGGTATTCTTGAAGGTTCTCCAGATATTGCTGTCCTTGATATTAAAATGCCAAGATTAAACGGAATAGATTTGCTAAAAAAAATAAGAAATAGTTCAAATGTACCAGTTATTTTTTTAACTTCTAAAGATACAGAAATAGATGAATTATTAGGTTTTAAACTTGGAGCAGATGACTATATAACAAAACCTTTTTCTCAAAAAGTTTTGATCGAAAGAATAAGAGTTTTAATTAAAAGACAAGAATTTTTTTCAAAAAATAAAGATGCAAAAAACGAAAATAGTAAAACAAATTCTGTAATTAAAGGAAATTTTTCTTTAGATAAAGATAAACATATGTGTAAGTGGAAAAATAAAGCAATTAATTTAACTGTAACTGAGTTTTTAATAATTCAATCTTTAATTGAAAACCCTGGTGTGGTTAAATCACGAGAACAATTAATGATTGCAGCTTTTGGAGAAGAAGGTAAAAATGAAGATGATCGTGCCATAGATCATCATTTAAAGAGAATAAGAAAGAAAATTAAAATTAATGATAAAAAATTTAATGAAATAAGTACAATTTATGGTGTAGGATATAAATTTTCTGAATAAGTTGATTTATTAAATAAAAAATGTTCGGAAAAAGAATTTCAATTTCTCCACTTCTTCTAAGATTATTAACATTAAATATTCTAGCACTTTTCTTTTTGCTTGGAGGTTTTTTTTCAATTGATAAGTATCAACAAATTCTTATAGAAAACGAATATGAAAAACTTGAAGATGAGGGTAGAATATTAGCGCAAGCAATAGGCCGAAGTATTGTTATTGCAGATAATTATAGATTACAAATCATTATGACACCTGAAGCCCAAAAAACAATTGTTCATTTATTAGAGAAAAGTAGAGTGAGAATTAGATTATTTTCTTATCAAGGAGATTTGATAGCTGATTCAGAAAAGACAATAGGTTATCGAACTAAAATTAAAGAAACAAAACTAGCTGATGTAAAAGAAAAAAATATTTTTAGAATTCTTTTTGAAAAAATTTATATTAATATAGCAGCTTTGATTGCTAAAACTAGTAACCTTCCTGTATATAAAGAAAATGTTTTACAGCAAGCAGAAGATTATGAAGAGGTTTTAAAAGCATTATATGGTGAGGAAAACAGGAACTTAAGACAATTAGAAAGTGGAATAAAAATATTTAGCCTGGCTTTGCCTGTTCAATCCTATCGAAAAATATCGGGAGCTATTTTATTAACAGTAAATAACCAAAATATTGAAACTAAACTTCAAAATTTTAGGTTTGAAGTATTCAAAGTTTTTTTTGTTGCATTATTTTTAACTATTTGTGTCTCAGTGTATTTATCTAATAATATTGTAAGACCTATAAGAAAGTTAGCAGCAGTAGCAAAGGATATTAATCCATTGAAAAGGAGAAAAATAGTAGTGCCTCAATTTTCAGATAGAAAAGATGAAATAAATGATTTAGCTGTTTCTTTAAAAAATATGTTAAATTCTCTTTTAGAAAGAATGGATGCAATTGAGAACTTTGCAGCAGATGTTTCTCATGAAATAAAAAATCCGTTAACATCTTTGAAAAGTGCAGTTGAAGCTGCCACTAAAACTAAAGATAAAAAACAAATAGAAAAACTTTCTGAAATAATTATTGATGATGTAAAAAGATTAGATCGCTTAGTAACAGATATTTCCAATTTTTCTAGATTAGATGCTGAATTATCTAGAGAGAAAATGAAAAAAGTCGATGTTAAAAAAATTATTCAAGATATTATAAATTTTTATAATAGAAATAATGAATTAATTTTTGTCATATTTAATAAAGAATTAAAATACAAAGCAATTGGTAATAAACAAAGATTGTCTCAAGTATTTACAAATATATTTGATAACGCATTGTCATTTAATAAAAGAAATAAAAAAATTGAAGTTTATTTAAAAACTACAAAGAATTTAATTATAATTAATATAGATGATTTTGGTCCTGGAATACAAAATCAAAGTAAAGAGAAAATATTTGATAGGTTTTATACAGAAAGGCCTAAAGGAGAAAAGTTTGGAGAACATTCAGGTTTAGGATTGAGTATATCAAAACAGATTATAGAAGCTCATAATGGATCAATAACTGCTGAAAATAAAATTAATAAAAACGGTAAAATTGCTGGAGCAAGATTTACAATAATGCTTAAAAAAATTCAATAAATTACAATATAATATTATATAGATTTATTATGTGCTCTTTTTTATTAAATTTTAATTATCATGAAAGACTATAAAGTTAAAGATATAACGCTAGCTTCTTGGGGACGTAAAGAAATTAATATTGCCCAAACTGAAATGCCTGGGTTAATGGCTTTAAGAAAAGAATATAAAAACAAAAACCCTTTAAAAGGGGCAAATATTATCGGCTGTTTACACATGACCATACAGACAGCTGTTTTAATAGAGACGCTAATAGAATTGGGAGCACAAGTCAGGTGGAGCTCATGTAATATTTTTTCAACACAAGATCATGCAGCGGCAGCTATAGCAAAAAAAGGAATTCCAGTTTTTGCTTGGAAAGGAATGAATGAAAAAGAATTTTGGTGGTGTATAGAACAAACAATTAAAGGACCAAAAAGTTGGAAACCAAATTTATTATTAGATGATGGTGGAGATTTAACAAAGATTATGCATGAAAAATATAAAAATTTGTTAAAAACTATAAAAGGCGTCTCAGAAGAAACAACAACAGGAGTCCATCGTTTATATGAAATGGAAAAAAATAAAAAATTACTAATTCCTGCTATAAATGTTAATGATAGTGTAACAAAATCAAAATTTGATAATTTATATGGATGTAGAGAAAGTTTAGTTGATGGAATTAAGAGAGCAACAGATGTTATGCTGGCAGGGAAAACAGCGGTTGTTTGTGGTTATGGCGATGTAGGAAAAGGATCTGCAGCAGGTCTACGTAGCGCAGGAGCCAGAGTTATGGTAACTGAAGTTGATCCGATTTGTGCTCTACAGGCCTCAATGGAAGGTTATGAAGTAGTGAAGTTGGAAGAAGTTGCATTTAAAGGAGATATTTTTTGCACAGCCACAGGTAACGTTGATGTTATTACAATTGAACATATGAGAAAAATGAAAGATAGAGCTATTGTTTGTAATATTGGACATTTCGATAGTGAAATACAAATTGATGCACTAAAGAATTATAAGTGGGATGAAATAAAACCTCAGGTAGATGAAGTTGAATTCCCTGGTGGAAAAAAATTAATAGTTTTATCTAAAGGAAGGTTAGTAAACTTAGGAAACGCAACAGGACACCCAAGTTTTGTAATGAGTGCTTCTTTTACAAATCAAGTATTAGCTCAAATAGAATTATGGAATAAATCTAAATCATATAAAAATAGCATTTACATTTTACCAAAAAAACTTGATGAAAAAGTTGCAGCATTACATTTAGATAAATTAGGTTCTAAATTAACAAAGCTTACAAAAAAGCAAGCAAAATATATTAACGTAGATTCTCAAGGACCTTTTAAACCGGATCGCTATAGATATTAGGTAATGCAATATTCTTAAAATTTCGATTACATCTATTAAGGAAACAAAACAACTTGCTAAAGCGTTAGCTTTAAAAGCAAATAAGGGAGATATTTTTTTTCTAAGAGGTAATTTAGGAAGTGGAAAAACAACTTTTGCACGTTTTTTTATTAAATCATTATCGATACACAATAAAAAAAAGGAACCTAAAGTAGTTGTAAGCCCAACTTATAGTTTAATACAGAATTATGATTGCGGTAAAGAAAAAACAGTTTGTCACGTTGATTTGTTTAGATTAAAAAGCATTAAAGAAATTCAAGTTATAGATTTTTTTGAAGAAATACGAGATAAAATAACATTAATTGAATGGCCAGAAAAAATAGAAAAAATATTTAAAGAGAAAATTGAAATTAACTTTATTAATAATTTAACTCGTTTAGAGAGTAGAATAATTTCCGTTAGAGCATTTGGAAATTATTATAAGAATAAATTAAGTTCATTAAAATTAAACAAAAAAAAATAATGTTTTTTTTATGAAAAAAAGTTTTTTAATTAAAAATGGCTTTAAAAATTATAGTTTGAAACCAATAAAATCTGATGCTTCTTTTAGAAAATTTTTTCGTATCAAACAAAAACATAAAGAATTTATTTTTTTTTCTTCCCCTAAATTAAAAGAAAACAATACA
>PTKQ01000019.1 GCA_002937815.1 Alphaproteobacteria bacterium MarineAlpha6_Bin2
TTTTAAAAAAAATAGTTTATGAAAAAAAAATAAAAAAATATATTGATATCATTGTTAGTAAACTTTCTGGCCTAAATGGTTTCTTTGGAATTGATTTTATAATATTTAAAAAACAAATATTATTTGTAGATATAAATCCAAGAATAACAACATCATACAAACAATTAAGTAAAAATATAAAAATTAATGTTGCAGAAAAAATTTTAAATACATTAGGATAAAGTTTTTACAATGGAGATTATAGGTTGGGATATCGGAGGAGCTCATATAAAAGTATCCAAAATAAATTTTAGTAAAGAAAAAACTATAACTAAACAGTTGTATTGCCCTGTTTGGATGAATATTAATAATTTAAATAAATCAATTTTAAAAATAAAAAAACAATTAGGAAGAAGCGATTATCACGCCATAACAATGACTGCAGAATTATCAGATATTTTTAAAAATAGAAATAAAGGAACAAAAAAAATTATTAATATACTCTGTGAAATTCTTTCTGAAAAAAAAACTTTTTTTTACAGTAATGCGAAACCTTTCTTAAAAAAAAAAGAAGCTTTAAAAAAAACTAATAACATTAATTCTATGAACTGGCATGCTACTGCTAATTTTATTTCTGATTTTTATCCGAATTGTATTTTAGTAGATATTGGATCTTCTACTACAGACATTATTCCTATTAAAAAAAAACGTGTAATTGCAAAAGGTACTAATGATTATAAAAGATTATTATTTAATGAGCTTATCTATTTTGGAGTTATAAGAACTCCTATAACTGCGATTGAAAAAAAAAAAAATTTGATATATGAAAATTTTGCTAATTTAGGAGATATTTATAGAGTGCTAAATAAATTGCCAAAAAAAATTGATTTAGGCCCTTCTCAAGACAACAAGTCTAAAAGTAAAAATGATAGTGCTAGAAGAATTGCAAGAATCTTTGGAAAAGATTATAAAAAAAATGATTTTAACAAATGGAAAAAAGTTGCTTTACAAATTGAAAAAAAACAAAAAAAAATTTTGAAAGACAATATTAACAAAATAAAAAAAAAAAATTTCTCAAGCTCTATTCCAATAATAGGGGCTGGGGTTGGTGAATTTCTAATTAGAAATATTTACAGTAAAAATAATTACTTTACTTTTTATTCTAAATTAAAAAGTATAAAAAAAATTAATGCTATAAATTGTGAGGCAGCGATATCAGTAGCAAAACTTTTAAATAGCTTTTTGAAAAACAAAAGATCTAAATTTTGATAAAACCCTGTTTAATGAAATCTCACAAATATCATCTTTTCTTTCATTAGAATTGCATAAAGCGCCTCTAAATCCAAGATAATCAGGATGCAGTTTTCTTAAAGGTTCTATATCATTAATTGTTAATGATCCTGCAAGGCCTATGGTTAAATTTTCTTTTTTTGAAAATTTGACAAAATCTTTTATTTCACTATTGGTCAAATAATCTCTTAAATTACCATTTTCTTTATCTTGAGTATCTATGAGTACACCGTCAAAATTTATTTTTTTTATTTCTTTTATAAGATTGAGTTTTGGTTTCTTATCCGCAAATAAAATCGCAATGATTTTTTTATTTTTAACAATTTTTTTAATGTTAAATAAGTTTTTAAAATTTTTTTCATCAAAAAAAAATCCAATTTTAATAAAATCAATTTCTATCTTGGAAAGAAAAAAAGTTTTTTTTTTTATTTCTTCTATATCATAAATATCACCGATAGTTGCGCTTGTTAATTGTTCAGAAGGAATAACTTTTAAACAAGATTTAATTTTATCTATTGGTAGAGCACCTAATGTTCCAAGCGCAGGGTTTTTAAAATCAATAATATCTATTCCTTTGTTCGATACCAACATGGCTTCTTTAAGGGATTTTATGCTTGTTAAAATTTTTGTTTGTGACAAATGATACATTGTTGCTATTTAATTTTTTTCATTAATTTTGTCCATGCAATTTTTTCATTGCTTCCTGCAGTTTTATCTACTGCAATTTGCAAATATTGCAGTTCTTTCTTTATTTTTTTTAATGGTAAAATTTTCAGTCTACTGATTAATATGGCTCCTTCTATAACAGCGGCTTGAGCTCTATTAAAACCTTTAAATGGCTTTCTCATAGTTTCATTTATAATTTTACAATTAAATCTTGGTCTAATTGAATCTTGATAATATTTAGAAACTTTAACCTCAAAATAAGAAAGTGTTTCCTGAAGGTAAAAACTTTTTATTTTTTTTGTAGGTTTAATTTTAAATTTTTTTTTTCCTAAAATACAATCAGAAAAAATTTTAACATCATCAGTAAAGTTAATTACTGCATAAGGATATTCTTTTAGATTAGAATAAGTTTGTGAGGGAACAAATGGGGAAATGATTATATATTTTTTTTTAAAAATTATTCCCATAGGAGCAACATGAACATTGTTTTTTTTATCAGTAGTTATAACTATTGATTCTCTAATCATTTTTTAAAAATTAACTTTCTTTTTTTTTTTTCTCAAATCATGTTTCATTTTTTGTCTTGCATCTATAGTCGAACCAGCTTCTTTAAACTTTGTTAAATCAATAAATTTTTTTATTTTACTAGCTGACCCCCAATTTAATTCTTCATCTTGTACATACTTTTTTCCTAGCTCCCAAGCAATTTGAGCTCTAGCGGTTTCTATACCAATATAAAAAGCATGACCCCCGTCTTCTTCTAATTTTATTTTTGGAAAGAAAGCAAATGGATCTTGTTCTATAAAATGCCCATCTCTATTATAAAGATGTACTCCTTTATTGCTTACTTGAATTCTAAAATTTGGGTCCTTAATCATTTTTGCTGTTTCTTTAATCTCTTCTAGAGAAGAAAAGGGTTTTTTTTCGTGTAAAGATAAAAGGCCTGAATCGTAACCAACTGGTAGAGAGTTGTCTTTGTTAGCTGCATACATAATTTTTCTAGCTAAATCTGTTTCTTCTACTACCTTTGTTGCATGATCACTTACTTGAACTACTAAAACATTATTTATATTTAATTCTGTAGCTATACCAATTAATAATGCGTTCATACCTGCCGTATCTGCATCGGTTAACTCTGTTACATTTCCTGTCCCCATTAAAATTTCGATCTTAGGATATTTCTTTCTTAAAATACGATAGCGATAAATAGATTCAGTAAATCCATAATTTATTGGATCTAAAATACTATCTACAAGAAATGGTTTTTTTTTCTTTTTAAATTTTTCAATTGCTCTATATAAGCTATTTAAATCACCAGCTTTAGAAGGTATTATAACAGGTATTGAATTGACTTTATCAGCAATTGCTAGGGTATTTTCATTTAAACTTAAAATATAATCAGCTCCTGCTTTTCCTCCTCGTAACAATTCTTCTGTATTGGCTGAGTCTACAGATACTGAAAAGTTCTTTTTTTTTAAAGCATAAATAGTTTTTTCTAAATGCTTGAATTTTGTGTCTGGTAGACAACCAAGATCAATTATATTTGCACCTTTTTTTTTATATTTTGATGCTTTTTTTAAAATTTGATCAATTGTCATATTAGGCGCATCAATAATCTCGGCAAAAATTTTTATATTATATTTAGTTAATTTTTTTTTTTTTTCAGACCTACCGAAAAATTCAGGAATATCCCTTACCTCTTCTGGCCCCCTTTCAAATGGAATGCCGTATGTTTTTGATAATTTCCTAATATCTAACCTAACTCGACCGGGTAATATTATTTTATTAATACCTTTTACATCTTTTAATCTTCTTAAAATTAAATCTCCAGTCATTAAAGCAGCAACAGACAAGCCTAATTGTTTTACTCGGTAGTTCCATTCTGGGGGTTTTTTACATGGAGATGGTATAGACAGATTCTCCAATATTTTTGTTAATTGCTTCTCTGCTAATTTACCTGTTAAAAATAATATTACTTCTTTATACATTTTTCTTTTTATAAAGAACTTTTTTTAGCTGTTCTACACTACTCACAACTTGAGTTAACTTAAATGACTTTAATTTTTTTGTATTTTCCAAATCTATTTTTCTAGGATAAACTTTAACAATTTTACTTGGTGCATAAGTATCGTGCTCTGGTTTTGTATCACATGCTAAAACAATGCAAGGAACTTTACATTTACCGGCTTGAGCAAATATGTTGGTTGCTAAATTATCCGAAATTCCAACAACAAATTTAGCAATTGAATTCGACGTTGCTGGAGCAACTATTAATGTATGATATAAATTTTTATAAAAAAAACCTACTGGTGCGGAGCTTGCTGTTGTATCTCTAAAAATTCTAGTTTGTGGTGGAAAATTTGCACTTTTTTTTCTATACA
Organism: Alphaproteobacteria bacterium MarineAlpha6_Bin2; assembly: GCA_002937815.1. GTDB lineage: Bacteria > Pseudomonadota > Alphaproteobacteria > PTKQ01. The sequence goes on from PTKQ01000019.1 coordinate 4,317, forward strand.
TTCTCACCACTTCTTCTGCCGCTTTGCTAACAAACAAATCAAATTCTCCCAATTCTGACATTATGTCCAGGCATTCTTCAAAAAAATGCCCAGAACCTGTAATTACCCATCCCAATCTTTTTTTATTTCTTTTAATTATCATTTTTTTTGTTTTCTAATTATTTTAATTCCTACACTTTCAGCATCTTTAAAAATATCTAATTTTTCAATTCTTATCTTAATTAAAGAGATTTTTTTGTTTTTTAAACATTCATCTGCAATTTTATCGGCCATAGTCTCTAATAATGGAATATGACCAAGACTTAAAACTTTCTTTATTTTGTTAATAACATCTTCATATGATACAAACTGTGAAATATCATTATTCTCTTTTTTTATATTATCTTTAGCTGATATAAAAACATTAAACCTAATTCGTTGTTTATTAATTTTTTCATCAGAATAAATACCAATATATGCCTTAAGTACTAAACCTTTAATGAATATGTTATAATTGTTTTTTTTTTTCATTTGCAAATTCTGCTATTGATTTAATTTTTTTTTGTTTTATTTTTTTCGTAAGTAATGCAATTTAATCTATTTTTGAGTATATATGATGTTTTTTTTTAGAAGATTTAAATATTTTTTTAAAATTGTTCCTTTTTTAATTTTTGCAACAATGATAACACATGTTTTTGCAGAAGATGTAAAACTCAGTGAAGCGCATAAATTGCTTGTTAAAAAAAATCATTTAGGAAATCTAACAACGCCAATAAAACTCAAATATATTTTTAAAAAGACTGGATCTTTAGAGGCTAATTTTAATGATAGAGTAATTATGAGAGTACCAAAGAAAGATAATGAAGGATATCATAATATTAAGTTTGATTTTTTTAGTGGATATCATAAAGAAGATTTGTCATCAGCAAGATATAAAACCACCAATCCTATATTTCATGCTTTTTGGGATTACGATATTAAAGTAATGACGCGTTTAACTAAAGGTAGTTCAGTTTATTTCAGAAAACGCATTACTTGGTCATTAAGCGATGAAAAAAAATTTAATATCAAAACCGCTAAATGTACTTATAATAATGAAAAGTTTGATGGTCATAAAATCGAACATATACCTTACGAACAAGATTATGATTCAAGAAAATTTAAGAAATTTGCCAAAAAAAAATATTTTATAACAATTTGTGATAAAATTCCTGGAATGATATATGAAATTGAAACAATAATACCAGCAGAAGATGAGAAGAAACCTTTAATTAAAGAAACTTTAACTTTACAAAAAATAATCAATTAATATGTTAAAAAATCTTTTTAGAATATTCTTACTTTTTTCATTTGTAACATTGTTTGCTTGTGAAAAAAAACAAGAAAAGACATCCGAGGCTACAGAATTTAGACAAATAAAGTTTCCAACTCATGAAAAAGCAGAATATGTCATGGCATGTATGACTTCAAATCAAAATACTACCGAATATTTGCATAAGTGTTCTTGTAGTATTGATTATATTGAGTCTCAAATGTCGTATGATGAATATATAAATGCAGAAACACTTATGAGTCTGAGGCAAATTGAAGGAGAGAAAAGTTTATTGTTTAAAACATCGCCTAATGCTAAAGAAATATTTACAAATTTACAAAATATTTTAGCAGAGGCAGAAATGGAATGTTTTTAAAAAAAAGAATAGTTCAAATTTTTGTAATTATATTAATAGTTACTAGCTCGTTATTTTACTATCAAAAAAAGAATAAAAAAGTCCCAATAGGGGGGAACTTCAAATTAGTTAATCATTTAGGCAACAACACAACTAATAAAGATTTTAAAAATAATTTCTTACTTGTATTTTTTGGATTTACAAACTGTCCTGATATTTGCCCCAATACCCTGAACAATATTTCAAAAGTCATGGATCAGCTCGATAAAAATGTCAGTATTATACCATTATTTATAACAGTAGATCCGGAACGAGATACTGTTGAAGTTCTAAAAAAATATCTTACAAATTTTCATCCAAAAATAATAGGATTAACGGGAACAAATGAACAAATTGATTCTGTAAAAAAAAAATATAAGATTTTTTCAAAAAAAGTAATGCAGATAGAAAAAGAAAGCCATGTAGATCATGGAGATTATGGTGTTGATCACGCAACTATAATATACCTAATGGATAAAAAAGGAAATTATCTAACTCACTTTGGTACAGAAACAAATAGTTCTTTAATAATAGAAAAAATTAATCAATATATTTAGGATAATATTTTTTTATTTTCTACAAAAACAATTGATAGAAAGCAATGCTAATATTGAAAGCAGCACCCAGGTAATAAAATATTCGCCATCTGTAATATTATAGACTGCTCCAAAAAACTTTGCTGATTTAATCAACACATATAGAAAAACGGTTCCTATTAATTGACTTAAAAGTATCCTCGATATTATTTTGTGTATTTGTTTTTTTTGTTTTGATTTTATGAAACACCAAAAAAAAGGAAAACGGGCTAAGTATTATTTAGCCCGTTTTAAACTTACTTTTAAAATCAAGTGGTAGAAAAAAGAAGAGTTATTTAGTTTCCTCCGCCTGAATCATCGCCGCCGCCTGAATCATCGCTAGAATCATTCCCGCCTGAATCATCG
>PTKQ01000002.1 GCA_002937815.1 Alphaproteobacteria bacterium MarineAlpha6_Bin2
TTCAGTAAAACCTCTAACTATATCTCGTTCTGATAAAATACCTATTACCACATCTTTTTCAACTATAACTATTGCGCCGATATTTTCTTTTGCTAGAGTATTAGCAATTTCACCAACATAAGTATTCTTGGAAGTTGTAAAAACCTTGTTTCCTTTTTTATTTAATATATCTCTTACTAACATTTTTCTTTTTTATTATGATTCTTTCTTAAAAGATAGATTAATTCAAGTTTTTTAATTACATTTTTAAATAATATGACAAAAAAAATATTGTTAGATGTAAAAGGTTTAAGATGTCCAATACCAGTATTACGCGCTGAAAAGATTGTAAAAAAATTAAAAACTGGGGACACTTTAGAAGTTTTAACCACTGATCCTAAATCTATTCAAGATTTTAAAGCTTTTTGTAAAGTTGCAAATTGTTTATTTCAAAGTTTTAAAAAGACAAAAGGAGTATTTACTATTCTTATATGTAAAGGAATTTAAATTTTATTCTCTTTTAATGTTATAGTCATTAAAGGAGGCACAATAAGTAAAGTTAAAATTGCTGAAAAAAATAATCCTCCAACAACAACCGATCCTAGTCCTTTATATAATTCAGACCCTGGACCTGGAAATAATATTAAAGGAAACATTCCAAATATACTTGTTAACGTTGACATAAAAATTGGCCTTACACGAGTTCTCGCAGATTCAAAAATTGCATCGATATTAGATATATTTCTATTTTTCTTTATATTAACTGTTTGGAGAACAAGTAAAATTGAATTGTTTACAACTATCCCGATTAAAATTAAGAAACCGAGTAAAGTTAACATATCTAGGGCTTGGTAAGTGAAAAGATTTAAAACTTTTAATCCCACAAAGCCACCTGCTGTTGCCAATGGAACAGTTATCATTATTATCAATGGCAATACAAAACTATTTAATAAAATTGATAAACTTAAAAAAACAATGACCAAAGCCACAACAATTGAAAGCGACATAGCATTCCATGTCTGTGTTAATTTATCTGCTGTCCCAGATAGATTTAGAGATACACCTTTTAATGAGGCCTCTTTACCGAGCCCTTGAATTACAGCATTATCTAAAATCTTAATAGCTACTTCCAATGGTATTTTTTCAGGTGGTCTAATTTGCAAAGACACTGTTCTTTTGAAATCGATATGTCTTATTGATATTGCACTATTAGTTATATGACTATCTGCTAAGGAAGATAAAGGTATAGTTATTCCTGATTTTGAAACTATAGGAATATTTCCTACATCTTGGGTAAAATTTATTTTATTATTTTTTCCAATTATTATAAGGTCCATATTTTTCCCATCAGCAACAATTTCATCTACCCACAAACCATCGTTAAATGCATCCAAGCTTTCTGCAAATTCTCTTACCGAAATTCCATTTTCTGCTAATTTTTCCATATTTGGTATAAAACGAAGTTCCGAAGCACCAAGCTCTAGCCCTGGTTTTGGCGTAATTTGAGGACGACCAATTTTAGAAAAAACATTGTTAGTTGTAAAAAAAACTTTTTTAGCAATTTCCAAAATATTATTAAGATCTGAACCACTAACATTTATATCTATTTTTCTACTACCTCCAGCTGTTCTGCCAAAAATAGAAGGTTGATTAATAAAACCTAAAGTACCTGCTTCTTGAAATGCTGCTTTTTCCATTAATGGTATAATTTTTTTTATTTTGTTAGGATCTTTAGTAGAGGCTCCGATAAAAATTCTTGTTGATGTTGAGACAAAAAAGAAATTGTTTATTCTTGGATAATCATTTTTATTTTCATCACCGCCTTCTTCTAATACAAAATAAGGTTTAATTTGGGATTCAATTTTTTCAGCGATACCACTAGTTGTTTTTAAATTATATCCTGGAGGTGGAATCAGTACTCCAAAAACTAAATTTTTATTTCCCTCTGGCAAATATTCCAGTTTTGGAGCTAAAAGTATGATACCAATTAAAGTAAATAAAATTATTCCTAAGACTGAAAAAAATGCTCTTTTTTTTGTTTGTAATACCCATCCTAAGTATTTATAAAAATTATATAAAAAATTTAGAGAAACTTTTTTTAAAAAGTTTGGCGTTTGAAATTTCCAAATTTTTTTATCATCATTTTTTTGTAAAAGCTTAAGCTTATAGGAAATAACAGGGATCATTGTAACAGCTAGGATTAGAGACAAGGTTATAGCGCAACATATAGCAATGGAAATATCTCTAAACAATTGTCCAGCTTCTACTTTTAAAATTAGTACCGGGATAAAAACTAGAACAGTTGTTAGTGATGACAAAAAGACAGCTTGCCAAACTTCCTTTGTCCCAATATATGAAGCATCGTAATCGTTTTTACCTAGTTCTTTATGTCTAAAAATATTTTCTAATACAATGATAGAAGCATCAATGACCATTCCGACTGCAAAAGCTAACCCAGCTAAACTTATAACATTAATTGATTTTCCAAGGATAGACATAAATACTAAAGTACCAATTATTGTCAGGGGAATAGTTGTAATAATAACTGCTGTTACACGAACAGAATTTAAAAAAAGTAAAAGGATGAAAGAGGCTAGGATTCCTCCAAAAATAATATTTTGTTTCACTAAGTCAATTGACGAATTGATATAAATTGTTTCATCATAAACTTGTTTCAATTCTAAATTAGATTTTTTTAGAACGATATTTAATTTATTTATTGTTTCTTTTATTTCTTTCATAGTCTCTAATACATTCGCGCCAACATCTCGAATAATGTTAATTGCCAGCGCTTCTCTTCCTAATGATCTTATATTGGATACAGGTTTTTTGCTTTCATAGACAACGTCGGCTATATCAGAAATAAAAACTTTTGATGAAAATTGTGTTTGTTGATCTTTGTTAATTTTTACAACAACTTTTTTTATTTTTTCCGGATTATTTAATTCGCCTTCTGTCCTAACAAGGTATTTTCTTTTACCTTCTTCAATTTCTCCAGCCGAAACTGCAATATTTGATGATTTTAAACTATCAACAATTTCAGGAACTGTAATTTTATAAAGCGCTAGCCGTTGAGGGTCTATTTGTATCTGCATTTCTGTTTTGCTTGCACCAAAAATATTTGATCTTGAAACTCCCGAAATTTTTTCAAATTCTGTCTTAATTAGATCCTCAACTAAATCACCATATTTATACATTGGAATCGAATTTTTTTTTAGCGGTCTAAGTATTATCCAAGCAATAGGATTATCTTCGCTTCCTGATGTTTCTAGATAAGGCTTCATAATTTCTTCTGGATAACCTCTAACACGATCAAGCGCATTTGATGTCATAAGAAGAGCTTTTTGATAATCTTCACCTTGTCCAAATTCTAATTTGATTTCAGATTTTTTGTCATAAGCATTGCTTCTTATCCTTTTAATACCTTTGACTGTTCTTAAAACATCTTCTTGTTTTATAACAATTTCTCTTTCTATTTCATTTGGCGAGCCTCCTTGCCAATTGGTTGTTATTTCTACTACTGTGCTTCGAACATCAGGTGTCAGTTGTACAGGAATTTTAAATAGAGATAAAATCCCGGAAAAGAGTATTAAGATAATTAATGCATAGATAAGTATAGGTTTTTTTAAACAAACTTTAATAATATCCAATTTTTTTATTTTCCTTCAATTTGTACTTTTTGATCCGGCCTAAGTCTTTCATTGCCTCTAATTACTATAAGATCTCCAGCCTTTATGCCATCAATTATTTCAATAGAATTTTTATATGCTTTACCAGTTACAACATGCTTTAATTTTGCAATATTATTTTCTACTGAGTAGACAACATTTTTACCATCTTTTATTAGTATAGCGTCTTTACTAATTGTTTTTACTTGATTCTTTGATTTAAGATACATTTTTAAATTTAGATTTTGATTAATTATTAAATTAGTTTTTTTTATATTGAAAAGAGGTTTTAATCTAACTAACACAGTTCTTGTATCAGGGTTTTCTCTTGGGATTATAGATTTAATTGATGATTGTAAGGTTTTATTATTAGATAAAATTATTTCAATATTCTTTTTTCGATCTAAATATTCAACTTTATCTAAAGGAACATTAGCTTCTAATTCATATTTTTCTTTATTAATAATTTCAAAAATTGGATCACCTATATTTACATAATTTCCTTTTGTCACTAGTCTTTTTGATATTACTCCAGAGTACGGTGCTTTAAAAATTGCGTAATCATAAGCTATTTTTGCTTTGTTATATTGAGATGTATTTTTTATTAAATTACCTTCTGCGGCTCTTACTATATTGATTTGATCTTCATACTCTGCCATCTTAAATGAAGGAGACTCCATTAATGCTTTTAATCTTTCCAGTTTTTTTTCTTCAAGTTCTAATCTTGCCAAACTTTCAGATAATTCTCCTTCTTTATTAACTTTATCTTCTAGTAATTCATCCGCTTCTATTTTTAAAAGTTTATCTCCCTTCTTTATTTGATCGCCAACTTTTACATATACTTCTTCAACAGGTCCAAAAGTTTTTATAGATACGGTATCTGATTCCAAAGGCGCAACTCTTCCAATAATTAAAAATGAATCAGTGATATATTCTTTTTTTACTTTTTCAACTTGTACTAATACTAAATTTTCTGTATTTGCTTTAAGATCCCAAACACACCAATTTGAACTTAATAAAACTATAAAGATAAAAAAAATTAATTTTCTCATAACTAAATTTGTAATTAATATTTTAATAAAAGTATTATATAGATAAATTTAATTTTCTATGTCTACTGCGATTGTAACACATAAAGATTGTATTCTACATGATACCGGGATACACCATCCAGAAAGTCAAGAAAGACTTTTAAGTGTTTTTAAGACACTAAAGAATTTCAAATCAAAAAAGATTCAATGGATAGATGGACCAAATATTAATTTAAAACATATTAATTTAGTTCATTCTGAGCATCACATTAAAAATATTATAAATAATGTTCCAACAAAAGGTTTTTTTAATATTGATGCAGATACCGTATTAAGCCCTAATAGTATCAAATCTGCTTTTAAGGCTATGGGATCAGTATGTAAAGCAGTTGATTTAATATGTACAGAAAAATTTAAAAATGCATTTTGCCCTATAAGACCACCAGGACACCATGCCGAACCAGAAAAAGCAATGGGTTTTTGTTTATTTAATAATGTAGCCATTGGAGCATATTACGCAAAATTAAAATATAAATTAAAAAAGTGTGCAGTAATAGATTTTGATGTACATCATGGTAATGGAACACAAAAAAAATTCTGGGACGATCCCAATATGTTCTATGCATCCACTCATCAAGAAGGTATTTTTCCAGGAACAGGATTTAAGAATGAGATTGGAGTCAATAATAATATAATTAATGTTCCTTTACCCGGTGGAACAAATGGATTATTATTTAAAAAATCATATGAGGATATAATTATTCCTAATTTAAAAAAATTTTCACCAGATATGATATTCATCTCAGCTGGATTTGATGGACATAAAGATGATCCTTTAGCTGATTTTAAATTAACAGAAGAAGATTTTTTTTGGGTTACTAATAAATTAAGGAATTTTTCTGATAAATATTGCAAAAAGAGATTAGTCTCATGTTTAGAAGGAGGATATAATATTGATGCTTTGTCAAAAAGCTCTTTAGCACATGTAAAAGGATTAATTTTATGACAATAAAAAAAAATTTTTCAGATATACAACAAATGTCTTTTGAAAAAGCCTTGGAAGAACTAGAAGTAATTACTAATGATTTTGAAGACGGGTGTTCAAATTTAGATCAGGCAGTTATATTGTATGAAAGAGGTATTGCTTTAAAGGAGCATTGTGAAAAAAAATTAGAAGAAGCAAAAAAGAAAATAGAACAGGTCAAAATTATAAATCAAAAACCTATTCCTCGTACACAACAAGATAGCGGAGAAAAAAACTGATAAATTTAGAAAATGAATTAGAAATTTCCCAATTTGAGATCAATAAAGCGCTTAAATCTTTTCTTCCAAAAGGCAAAGGTTTAGAAAAGAAACTTTTTAATGCTATTGAATATTCTATTTTGTCGTCTGGAAAAAGATTAAGGCCTTTTTTAGTTTTAAAAACCTCAGAATTATTTGGTGTAGAAAAAGAAAGAGCATTAAGAGTTGCCGCTTCTATAGAAATGGTACATGCGTATTCACTTGTTCATGATGACCTGCCTTCAATGGATAATGATGAATTAAGAAGAGGTAAACCAACAACCCATAAAAAATTTAATGAGGCAGTAGCAATTTTAACTGGAGATTCTTTATTAACTTTATCTTTTGAAATATTATCAGACACTTTAACACATAGTGATGCTAATATTAGGTGCGAGTTAATTTTGGAGTTAGCAAAAGCAGCGGGCGCTTTAGGTATGGTTGGGGGACAAATGATGGATCTCCAAGCTGAAAATAAAAATTTAAATATTGGTGTTGTAACTAGAATTCAAAGATTAAAAACAGGGGCTTTAATTTCTTTTGCATGTATTTCAGGGGCTATTTTAGGTAGAGCAGAAAAGAAAGATAGATTTGCTTTACAAGCTTATGCACATGATATTGGTCTAGCATTTCAAATTAAAGATGATTTATTAGATGTAACTGGCAAAAAAAAAAATCTTGGAAAAGCAGTGAAAAAAGATAAAAAAGCTGGTAAAAAGAATTTTGTTTCTATATTAGGCAAAGAAAGAGCAAAAAAACAGGCCGAACTTTTAGCAAATCAGGCCTTAAAACATCTTAAATCTTTTGATTCTAAAGCCGATATATTAAGGGAAGTAGCAAGATTTATTGTAGAAAGAAAGAAATAAATATAATACAATAAAAAATTCATATCTTTTAATTCTAATGGAAAAATACAATAAAAAACTTTTAGATAAAATACATTTTCCTTCAGATCTAAGAAAATTGCCAAAAAAACAATTGACAACTTTAGCTACCGAGTTAAGGGAAGAAACAATTGCTGTAGTATCAGTGACTGGTGGGCATTTAGGTGCTTCATTAGGCGTCATTGAATTAACTGTTGCTATTCATTATGTATTTAATACACCCAAAGATAGATTGGTATGGGATGTTGGACATCAAGCCTATCCCCACAAAATATTAACTGGTAGAAGAGATAGGATTAGAACCTTAAGACAAAAAAATGGTCTGTATGGTTTTACTAAAAGGACAGAGAGTGAGTATGATCCTTTTGGTGCAGCACACGCATCAACCGCAATGTCATCAGGGCTTGGAATGGCAATCGCAAGAGATCTTCAAAAGAAAAAAAATAATGTAATTTGTGTAGTAGGTGATGGAGCTATGAGCGGAGGTATGGCTTATGAAGCAATGAATAATGCTGGTGCAGAAAAGTCAAGATTAATTGTTATATTGAATGACAATGATATGTCAATCGCACCACCTGTTGGGGCTTTAAGTAATTATTTATCAAGAATTATTTCTTCAGGAACTTATCAATCTTTTAAACATATTGGAGGAAAATTAGCTCAATCATTTCCTAAAAGAATAGGAACAGCTGCAAAAAAAGCCGAAGAATTTGCAAGAGGAATAGTTACGGGAGGGACTTTTTTTGAAGAATTAGGTTTCTTTTATATAGGACCCATTGATGGACATAATTTAGATCATCTGGTTCCTGTTTTAGAAAATGCAAAAAAATATAAAGACGGACCAATATTAATACATTGTGTTACAAAAAAAGGAAAAGGTTACAAACCTGCTGAAAAATCTGAAGATAAATATCATGGTGTAAGCAAATTTAATGTTACCACTGGAGAACAACAAAAATCAGAGTCAAAAGCCCCATCATATACAAAAGTATATGCAAATAGTTTAATTAATGAGGCTAAAAAAGATAAAAATATTGTGGCTATAACAGCTGCTATGCCATCAGGCACAGGTTTAGATATTTTTGGGGCAAAATTTCCTAATCGTTGTTTTGATGTTGGAATTGCAGAACAACATGCTGTAACTTTTGCGGCTGGTTTAGCCACTGAAGGGTTAAAACCTTTTGCAACAATATATTCGACTTTTTTACAGCGAGCTTATGATCAAGTAGTTCATGATGTTGCAATTCAAAAGCTACCTGTTCGGTTTGCAATGGATAGGGCAGGTCAAGTTGGGGAGGATGGGCCAACACATGCAGGTTCTTTCGATATAGCTTATCTTGGATGTTTACCAGGTTTTATTTTAATGGCCCCTGCTGATGAAGCAGAATTGGTTCATATGGTTGCAACGGCAGCAAAAATTGATGATTGCCCCAGTGTTTTTAGATATCCAAGAGGGGATGGGATAGGAGTTGAATTGCCAGATGAAGGAATTCCTTTAGAAATTGGCAGAGGTAGAATAATAAAAGAAGGTTCCAAAATTGCCATCTTATCTTATGGAGCAAGATTATATGAATCCATTAAAGCGTCTGAAATTTTAAATGCTAGAGGTTTATCGACAACTGTTGCGGATGCTAGATTTTGCAAACCTTTGGATACTAAATTAATCAAGCAATTAGCTTTAGATCACGAATCACTAATTACAGTTGAAGAAGGTGCAATTGGTGGGTTTGCTTCACATGTAACAAAATTTTTATCTGAAAATTCTCTTTTAGAAAGTGGTTTAAAATTTAGATCTTTATTTTTTCCAGATAAATTCTTAGCTCATGGCAAACCTGAAGATCAATATGAAGAAGCTAATCTTTTAGCTAAAGATATTGTCCACACAGCGCTTCAAACTTTAGGCACAACAAAAAAACAGATTGACGAAATTCTTGCTTAAATTTTTAAGATTGAAAAATTTTATTTCTTAAATAATGATCTGCTAAAACACATGCTAGCATTGCTTCTCCGATTGGCACAGCTCTGATTCCTACACAAGGATCATGTCTTCCCCCAACTGATACCGTGGTATTTTTTTTATTTTTTGTAATAGTATTTTTTTTTTTTAGAATAGAACTAGTTGCTTTAACAACAAATCTTACAATTATTTTTTGACCAGATGAAATACCTCCTAAAATTCCACCAGAATTGTTAGAAACAAAAGATATTTTCTCTTTTTTTATTCTCATCTCATCTGAACTTTCTTCTCCTGGTATAAAAGCAGAAGCAAAACCACTGCCAATTTCTACCCCTTTGACAGCATTTATACTCATTAAAGCTTTAGCGATATCTGCATCTAATTTATCATATACTGGTTCACCTAGTCCTACCGGAATACCTCCAGCCTCTAACTCGATTATAGCGCCGACAGAAGAACCATTCTTTCTGACTTCAAGCAAATATTTTTCCCAAATTTTAACCATAGAACTATCAGGACACCAAAAAACATTTTTCTCGACATTTAACCAATTCCAGTTGCTTCTATTAATATGTAACGAACCTAACTGTATTAATGCTCCTTTAATATAAAATTTTTTACCAAGATTAGATGATAAAATTTTTCTTGCTATAGCTCCTGCTGCAACACGCATTGCAGTTTCTCTGGCTGATGACCTTCCACCACCTCTGTGATCACGTATTCCATATTTTTTTTCGTATGTGAAATCAGCATGTCCCGGTCTAAAAATATTTTTTAATTTTTTGTAATCGTTAGATTTTTGATCTTTATTTTCAATTATAAACGAAATAGGAGCACCAGTTGTTTGATTTTCAAAAACCCCTGACAAAATTTTAACTTTATCTTTTTCTTTTCTTTGAGATACAAATTTACTTGAACCAGGTCTTCTCTTATCTAAAAAATATTGTATATCTTTTTCCTGAATACTTATTTTTGATGGCACGCCGTCAACTGTACATCCAATTGCTGGGCCATGGCTTTCACCCCAGGTATTAAACTTAAATATTTGACCAAAACTGTTTCCAGGCATTTTATTTTATTTATTTTCAAAAATATCAGGTGAATCTGAATTCTTCATTCCTATTATATTATATCCAGAATCAACATGATGTATTTCACCAGTTACCCCGCTTGCTAAGTCACTTAATAAGTAAAGAGCTGAACCAGCAATTTCTTCAGATGTAATATTTCTTTTTAGGGGAGAGTTTTGTTCATTCCATTTCAGAATATAATTAAAGTCTCCAATAGCAGAAGCCGCTAAAGTTTTTATTGGTCCTGGTGATAGACCATTAACTCTAATGTTTTTTTGACCAAGATCTTTTGCTAGATACTTGATACTTGTTTCTAGAGCTGCTTTAGCAATTCCCATTACATTATAATGAGGCATCACTTTTTCAGATCCAAAATAAGTTAGTGTTAATAAAGAACCTCCCTTTTCCATTATTTTGGAAGCTTCTTTAGAAATAGAAGTAAATGAAAAACAGGATATATTTAAGGTTTTTTTAAAATTTTCTTTACTGGTATCTATATATCTTCCTTTTAACTCCTCTCTATCCGAAAAAGCTATTGCATGTAGAACAAAATCCAGATTGTTCCATTTATTTTTTATTTTTTTAAAAGTTTTAGCAATATTATCTTCTTTTTCGACGTTACATTCTAAAATTAGTGAAGAATTTATTTCTTTAGCTAATGGATAAACTCTTTTTTTAAGCATTTCTCCTTGGTAAGATAACGCGACCTCAGCTCCAGCATTACTAAGTTCTTTTGCTATAGCCCATGCAATGGATCTTTCATTGGCAACACCCATGACTAAGCCTTTTTTGTTCTTCATTAATTGTGATTTATTCATTTTAATTTACTAGAACTTAGAGATAATCATTTTTTTTAAGCTGCATGTTTAAGTTTTAATTTTTTCCAAGTTTGTTTTAAAGCATAAATTAATTCATCTATCATTTTGTCAGTATGAAGAGGTGTTGGTGTTATTCTTAGTCCTTCCTCACCTCTTGGAACTGTCGGAAAATTAATAGATTGCAGATAAACTTTATGTTTATCATACAATTCATCTGATACTTTTTTACATAATACAGAATCACCAACTATAATAGGAATTATGTGGCTTTTGGTTTTTATAAATGGAATATTAGATTTCAATAATTTTTCTTTAATAAGCAAACATTTTTCATTTAATTTTTTTCTAAGTTCATTGTTATTTTTAATATATTTAATACTAGCTATAGCCCCAGAAGCTATTGCCGGAGGTAAGGATGTTGTAAAAATAAAACCTGGGGCAAAACTTCTAACAAAATCAATAATTGTTTTTGATGCTGATATATATCCACCCATTAATCCAAATGCTTTAGCCAATGTTCCATTAATTATATCAATCTCATCCATTACATTTTGTTCTTCCGCAACTCCACCACCGTTTTTTCCATATAAACCAACCCCATGAACTTCATCGAGATAGGTTAAAGCATTATATTTTTTTGCCAGGTTAGTAATTTTTTTTATTGGAGTAAAATCACCGTCCATTGAGTAAACAGATTCAAATATAATAATTTTTGGTTTTGATATTTCAACACTTTTCAAAAGACTCTCTAAATGAATCATATCATTGTGTTTAAATATTTTCTTTTCTGCTTTACTGCCTTTTATACCATTAATAATTGATGCGTGATTTTTTTCATCTGAAAAAATTACACAATTTTTAAGCTTTGAGCCAAGAATATTTATCGCAGATTCGTTTGCAACATAGGCTGATGTAAATAATAATGAGGAATCTTTTTTATGAATATTGCTGATTTCTTGTTCTAATAAAATATGATATCGATTAGTCCCGGAAATATTTCTAGTACCACCTGAGCCCACTCCAACTTCATGCATTGCTCTTTCAATCGCTTCAATAACAAATGGATGTTGACCCATGCCTAAATAATCATTACTACACCAAACAATAATATCGTTGTTTTTTTTTAAATTATTATTTTTAGCTAATGGAAACGATCCTGAAACTCTACCTATGTCTTTAAAAATTCTATATTCACCATTTTTTTTAAGATCGGCAATACTATCAAAAAAGAATTTTTTATAATCCATCTGTAATAATATAATTGTTATTATTAATTTAACAGAACTTTAAAATACGACAATGATTTTAATTATAGGCGGTGGAGTGATAGGTTTATCAATTGCTTGGAAATTAATTCAAATTGGTAAAAAAGTATTAATTTTAGATAAAAATAAATTAGGTAAAGAGGCAAGTTGGGCTGCAGCTGGTATGTTAGCAGGAAGATTGGAGGCTGAACCCGGGGAAGAAAAATTGTTCCCACTTTTAGCTAAAGGTCAATTAGCTTGGCCTAAGTTTGCTTATGAATTAGAAAATGTTTCTGGAAAAAATGTAGAATATAAAAAAGATGGCACCATTATGTTAGCTTGTGACTTTGATGAAAATAATAAATTAAAATCAACTTTAAACTTTTTTAAAAAAAATAAAATAAACATGGAATGGTTAAGTGGTGATGAAATCAGAATTAAAGAACCTTATGTTTCAACAAAAGTATTGTCAGGAATTTTTTCTAAAAAGGATCATCAAGTAAATAGTCGTTTTGTTTTAGATGCTTTATTAACTGTTATAAAAAAGAATAAAGATAAATGTTTTATAGAAGAAAATACTGAAGTAAAAGAGATAATTAGCAACAAAAATCATGTTATAGGAGTAAAGACAAATAAAAAAATTATAAAAGTAAAGAAGATAATTGTATGTGCTGGGGCTTGGACAAATAAAATTAAGAATATTTCTAAAGAAGAAGCGCCTATCCGTCCATTAAAAGGGCAAATGATTTGCCTTAAAATGAATAAAAATGAACCATTAATAAAACATGTTCTTTGGAGAAATAATATTTATTTAGTTCCTAGAAACAATTCTGATTTAATAATTGGTTCTACTGTGGAAGAAATGGGTTATGATAGAAGTTTAACTGCTGGTGGAATTTTTTATTTGTTAAAAGTAGCAAGAGAAATGGTTCCAGGAATTGAAGATTTACCAATAATTGACTCTTGGACGGGATTAAGACCAACAACAACTGATGATGCGCCAATTATTGGGCCATCTAAATATTTAAAAGGTTTAATTTTTGCAACTGGCCATCATAGAAATGGAATTCTTTTAGCACCAATAACATCTGATGCAATAAAAAATTATTTTTTATCTGGTAAAATTGGAAAGGAATTTATTAATTTTCAACCAGATAGATTTTTATTTAATTAAATGATTAAAAGATTAAAAATCAATGGTAAAACTATTTCTATAAAATCTCATACAATATTGAGCATGTTAAAAGAAGTTAGTGTTAATTCTGAGAATGACAATATTGCTGTAGCAGTAAATGAAGAAGTTGTTCAAAAATCAAAATGGATTAATTACAAAATAAAATCAGGAGATATAATAGAAATTGTTCGTCCGTTAAAAGGAGGATAATATAAAAGGAGGATAATATGAATGATTTTTTATCAATAGAAAAAAAGAAATTTAAGTCAAGATTATTTATGGGCACTTCCAAATATCCAAACCACCAAGTTTTACTTGAAGCACTTAAAGTGAGTGGAACAGAAGCTGTGACAGTAGCAATCCGAAGAATTAGTTTAAAAAAAAATGATGAAAATATTTTAGATATATTAAAGAAAGATTTTTTTATTATTCCAAATACTGCTGGCTGTTATACTGTTAAAGAAGCTGTTTTGACAGCAAAACTCGCAAGAGAAGCATTAAAAACAAATTTTGTTAAACTTGAAGTTATTGCTGATGATGAAAACTTGTTACCAGATGTAGAAAATTTAATTCCTGCAGCAAAAGAACTTGTAAAAAATAATTTTGTAGTACTTCCATATTGTAATGACGATCCAATAGTTTGTAAAAAGCTAGAAGATATAGGTTGTGCTGCTATTATGCCATTGGCAGCGCCAATAGGAACAGGTATGGGGATTCAGAATGACTATAATTTAAGAATAATAGTGGAAAATGCAAAAATTCCAGTCATTGTTGATGCTGGGGTCGGCACAGCATCTGATGTTGCAGTCGCAATGGAAATTGGTTGTGATGGTGTTTTACTTAACACTGCTGTAGCAGAAGCACACAACCCAGTTATGATGGCAAGTGCAATGGCTAAAGGCATCGCTGCTGGAAGAGAAGCTTTTTTAGCTGGAAGAATTTCAAAAAAGTTTCATGCCAGGTCTTCGACAACTAATAAAGGAAAAATTGAAACAAATTAAAAACTAACTTTAATTTTTTTTATTAAATATATAAT
>PTKQ01000020.1 GCA_002937815.1 Alphaproteobacteria bacterium MarineAlpha6_Bin2
TATTATTTATATATGTAATTTTTTTCATTTTAGAAACCAAAGCTAACTGAAAATAACTTTTCTACTTTTTTTATCATTTTTGATAATGAAAATAAAATAATTCTATCACCATTCTCAATTGTCACATCATCTTTTGCTATTACAACTTCGTCATTATTTTTTTTTAATATTGCACCCATTTTAATACCATTAGGTAATTTCAAATCGCCTATTTTTTTGTTTACTATTGTAGATGCCACTGCATCGGCTTCCATAACTTCCCCTTCTCCTTCTTTAACTGAATAAACTTGTCTAATTTTTCCTTTTCTTATATAACTTAAAATTCTTGATACCGTAATGCTTTTAGGACTTAGTACAACATCAATCCCAAGAGGCTCTAATATAGATCTATAAGTTGAGTCGTTAATAAGAGTTATAGTCTTTTTACATCCCTGTTTTTTTGCAAGTAAAGAAGTTAATATATTAACTTCATCTTTATTTGTTACAGGTATAATTGTTTCGGTTTCAAAGATTTTTGCCTCTTTTAGAATTTCAGGATCCAAACTATTACCATTTATAATTAATGTATCATTAAGCTTAGAGGTTATTGCTTCAGCTCTTTTTTTATTTAACTCAATTAATTTTGTTTTAGCCCCAAACTTACTGTCTTCTAATTTTTTTGCCAAAGACACACCAATATTTCCACCGCCAACAATAATTACACTATTGGCCTTTGTTTCTTCATGTCCAAAAGCTATCATAACTCTATTTAAATGTTCTGTATCTGCTACAACATAGACTGAATCACCAATTTTTATTTTGTCATTATCTCCTGGTACTATAATTGAATTTTTTCTTGTTATAGAAACAATATTCATTTTTAAATCAGCAAATGATGAAGAAATATTTTTAGTAGTATTATTTATTAATGGGCAATTTTTCTCAATTTTAATTCCTAAAAGTACAATTTTTTTTTCACTAAAAGGTATGATATCAAAAGCACCTGGCGCAATTAATCTTCTTCTAATAGCTTCAGCTACTTCTAACTCAGGAGAAATAATTAAATCAACCGATATTTGATTTTTGGAGAAAAGACTTTGATAATTTGGATCTAAATAGTCTTGATCTCTTACTCTAGCAACTTTTAATGGAACATTAAATTGTGAATTTGCAACCTCACATGCAATCATATTAATTTCATCTGACTGCGTTACAGCAATTATCATTTCAGCATTTCTTGCTCCCGCTTTATCAAGAATACTCGGTTGAGATCCTGATCCAATAATTGTGTTAACATCAAGAGTATCATTTATTTCACTAATATTTTCTTGTGATTGGTCTATAACTGTTACATCATTATCTTCTTTTGATAAATGTTCGGCTATGGTTTTGCCAACTTCACCAGCCCCGCAAATTATGACTTTCATTTTTTTATACCAATATTTTTTATTTTTCTATGTAATGCCGATCTTTCCATTCCAATAAAATTAGCAGTTTTTGATATGTTCCCACCAAATCTATTAACTTGATTAACTAAATATTTTTTTTCAAATTCTTTTCTAGCTTTTCTTATTGGTAAGTTCATTATTAATTGATTCGACCTAGTTTCATCTAATTCATTACTTTTTTTAAATAAATCTTTTGGTAATAAATTCACTGAAATATTTTTCCCTTTGTTAATTAATTTTGGATACATGATGTAGAGCCAATCCACAAAGTTTTTTAATTGGGTAATATTTCCAGGCCATAAACAAGTTTGCAAGATTGTATATACATCTGATGTTAATTTTATTTCTGGTAAGTTATTATGTTTTTTTATTTTTTGAATAAAAAAATCAATTAATATAGGAATATCATCTCTTCTCTTTGAAATTGAAGGAACTTTAATTTGTGCGACATTTAATCTATAAAATAATTCCTTTCTAAATCTTTTTTCTTCAATTTCTTCAATAGGATTTTTACTAGTAGTAGAAATAAAACGAATGTTTGAATAAACTTTTTCATTCAATCCTTTTAGTGAGTAAGTTTCTTTTTGTAAAAAATCAGTTAATTTTGCTTGTACTTCAAAAGCCATATTACAAATTTCATTTAATAATATAGTTCCACCTTCAGCTTTTTGAATATAACCTATAGATTTATCTTCAATTCTATCTTTTCCAAAGAATTGTTCTACGAAACTTTCATTATTTAACATTGAACAATTAATTGATATAAAAGGTTTATCACCACGAGTAGAACTTTCATGTATTTTTTTAGCTATTAATTTTTTACCTGTACCTGGTTCTCCAAATAAGAAGATTCTTGCATTTGTACGAGCGAGTTTATTAATATTTTTTTTGATTTTATTTATAGATTTAGAATGACCGATGATTTCATTTTGATTATCATATGCGTTTTTATATACTTCATACTCTTTTTTAAGAAAAGCATTTTCTAAAGCTCTTTCAATTAATAAAAATAGTTTTTCCGATTTAAAAGGTTTTTCTACAAAATAAAATGCTCCTTTTTTTATAGCATTCACTGCCATCTCAATATTTCCATGCCCACTAATAAAAATAACAGGTAAATTTTTGTTATAATTTTTTATTATTTTTAATAATTCAATTCCATTTTTCTTACTTCCTTCAAGCCACACATCTAATAAAATAAGATCTACAAAATTTTTTTTTAATTCATTTAAACAAGACGATGAGTTTGTAGCAGTTATAGTTTTGTAGCCATTAGAATTCAATATTTTAGATAGAGTGACACAAATATCCAGTTCATCATCAACTATTAATATTGTTTTATTTTTCATTTCCATATGATTATATATTTTTTGGTAATTCGATCAAAGATGATGCTCCGTTAATTTTATTATTAAAAATACTAAAAGTACCATTATGTTGCTCTATTATTTTTAAAACTATTGCCAGACCTAGCCCTGTGCCCTTACTTTTTGTAGTAATATAGGGCTCAAGTATTCTATCTTTCACATTTGAATTAGGTAATCCAATACCATTATCATTTACTTGTACAATAATTTTTTTTAACTTTTTTGATATTAATAAACTAATTTCACCTGAATTTTTCTTTGATTTATTATGTTTTTGATTAACGGATTCAATAGAATTTTGAATAATATTATTTATAGCCATAGAGATTTGCGATTCATCAGCATTAAAATGAATTTGAGATTTGTTAGATTTAATTGAAAAATGTATCATTGGATTTGCTTTTTTATGTAACAATAATAAATCTCTACACATTTGATTTAAATTACATTTACCAATATTTGGCTTTGGAAGTCTTGCGAATTTAGAAAATTCATCTACCATTTTTTCTATTGAAGAAACTTGTTTCACAATGATACTGGCATAATTACGATATTCTGAAGATTTAGAATTTTTTTTTAAAAATTCTGCTGATAATTGTATAGGAGTTAGGGGATTTTTTATTTCATGTGCAATTCTTCTTGCAATATCTGACCAAGCTGAATTTCTTTCTCTTTTTCTAAGTTCTTTTTGTTGTTTTTCTAAAGTACTTGTCATTTCATTAAATCTTTTAATCAAAAGACTCATTTCATCTTTACTATCTATTTGCGGGACTTTTGCTGTTAAATTACCTTTTTTTATCAAATTTGAAGTATGAATTAAATTACTTATTGGATTAATTAAATTATCAGCAAAGGCTAAACCCATAAGAACTGCAATAAATAAAATTAATAAAGATATAAATATAAAGACTATGTAAAAATTTAATTCTATACGAGATCTTTGTGCAAGCAATTCATTATAAGATTTTGCAGCAAGTTTAACAGAAGCAACTTGATTAATGATAGTTGGATCAACAAATCTCCCAATAACCAAATATGTATTTATGATTTTATTAAGTTTTATTAAAGCTCTTACTCTATCACTTCTTTTACTTGTAAAAATTACATTACCTTTATCGGCTTGAATCATTTCATAATTTGTAATTAAATCTGGCGTTGTACTTATTGTAAAACCAGCACGAGCAATAACTGCTCCATTTTTTTTAAAAATAAAACCCTCGGTTAACGCTCTAGTTTCAACTTGTCTGTTTAACAATACATTTAATTTTTTTAAATCTAAGAATATAAAATCAAATTGATTATCGATTTCATTAGACATAGAAGTTATATCAGATCTAATATTTTGATAATGTACATTTAAATATGCATTTGCTACACTGGTTGATTCTTCAAAAACTTTTTGCACTTTTTCTCCAAACCATGTTTTTATTCCCAAATGAAAAAAAAATGATGAGAAAATTGCGACACTAACTGCTGGAATTAATGCTAAAAGACCAAAAACTAAAATATATTTAATTGAAATTTTAGATCCTGCATATCCTTTTTTTCTTGCTATCCAAATTTTTATAATTCGTCTAATAACTTTGAAACATAAAAAAAGAAGAAGTAGTAAATCTATAGTCAATATAGATATTACAAGTCTTGGTGTTGATGTTATAAAGGGTAAGGAGTTAGTAAAACTTAAGAATGTAAATATTGCAGCAAAAAAAGAGAAAATTAATAAAAATAATGCTAACTTTATATTAATATTTTCATGTATAAGCCATTTATAAAAGTTGAAAATTAAAAAATTATTTTTTTTTTTATAATTTTGTATCATTTTTTAAAGTTTTTATTTGTAATTCTTTAATTTTTTTTCTTAAAGTATTTCTGTTTAATCCTAATAGTTTAGAAGCCTTTATTTGGTTTCCTTTTGTTGCATTTAAACATATTGAAATTAATGGTCTTTCTACTTCAGAAAGAATTCTTGAATATAAACCAGATGAAGGAAGATTATCATCATGCAATTTAAAAAATTCTTTTAAATGTTTTTCTACTGAAATACTTAAACTGTTTTGAGAAGAATTTCTTAAGTTATAGCTATCAAAAGAATTAATAATTTGTAAATTTTTTTCTACATCTGATTTGTTAATTTTCTTTGACATTACTAAAACAATCAATCTTCTAATAAAATTTTCTAATTCTCTAATATTGCCCGGCCAATTATATTTTTTTAGTTCATTAATTGCTTCATCCGAAATTTCTTTCTTTTCTAAACCTTCTTTCGAACATTTAAGAAGAAAATGGTTTACTAAATCTTTTATATCATCAAACCTTAATCGTAATGGTGGTAGATTAATGGGAACAACATTTAACCTATAATATAAATCCTCCCTGAATTTACCATTTTTAATTAGTGCTGTTAAATCTTGATGAGTAGCAGCAATAATCCTTACATTTGTTTTTAATTTTTCATTACTTCCAACCGGGACGAACTCTTTTTCCTGTAAAACCCTTAACAATTTAGTTTGAGCGTCATATGGCATATCCCCTATTTCGTCTAAAAAAAGCGTACCATTTTCAGCTTGTTCAAATTTTCCTGATTTTCTAGAATTTGCACCAGTAAAGGCACCTTTTTCATGACCAAATAATTCACTTTCAATTAAATCTTTTGGCATCGCTGCCATATTAATAGCTATAAATGTTCCATTCTTTCTTAATCCATAATTATGTAAAATTTTTGCTATAAGTTCTTTTCCCGTTCCAGACTCTCCTATAATTATAACCTCTAAGTCTGTGTTAACCAATTTAGCTATTGTTTTATAGGTTTGTTGCATCAAAGAAGATCGACCTATAATTGGTAAATCCAATTCATTTTTTGCTTCTTTATCTATAACCTCATTTTTATTTTTTGTAGATTCTGAAAAGGCACGATTAATGATTTTATTAATTTCAGACAGACTAAAAGGTTTAGATAAATATTCATATGCACCCTTTTCTATAGCCTGCATTGCTGTAAGAAGCGTATTCTGTGCACTTATAATAATTATTTTTATTTCTGGCCTAATTTCTTTTATTTTTGGTATTAATTCAAGACCGTTAGCGTCTGGCATAACAACATCTAAAATAATTAAATCACCAATTCCATTTGATACCCATTTCCAAAGTTGAGATGCACTACTTGTTAATTTAAGATCAAATTTTTCTTCTAAGTCCGAAGATAAAATAGTCCTGATAGATATATCATCTTCTGCAATTAGTATTAATTTTTTGTTTTTTTTTGTTACTGTGTTCATTTTTTTGGTTTATTATTGTTTACGTTTAAACATTACTTTAAATACGGTTTTTCCTTTTTCGGAATCAAATATAATAGAACCAAAATGTGATTGAACTATTTTAGCAGATATAGATAAACCTAGGCCCCTTCCATTAACTTTATTAGTAATAAATGTATCAAATAAATTATCTTTTAAATGTTCTGGAACGCCATTTCCATTATCTTCTATATAAACAGTTAATGGAAAATTACTATGTTCATATTTAGTGGTAATTTTAATTACACCATTATTTTTTTCAACTACTTCACAAGAATTTTTTATTAAATTTAAGAATAATTGGATCAATTGTTCTTTATTACCAAAGACTTTTGGTAGTGATGGATCATAATTTTCTATAAATAAAATATTTTTTTTGTTAAAGGATGCTTCAGAAGCAGTTATAACATATCGAAGTACTTGATTAAGATTTGCGTATTTCTTTATAATTGGTCTTTCATCAGTAAAACCTTCCAAACTATTAAGCAATTTAATGATCCTATTTGTTTCAGTGTCAATCAAGTTTATTAAAAACAAATCTTTTTCTTCAAGTATTCCTCTTTTTTTAATCAATTGACCCGCCCCCTTGATTCCAGAAAGTGGGTTTTTAATCTCATGGGAAAGCATAGCCACTAAAGATGTTGCTGACTGAGCAGATTTTTCAAAATTAAATTGCTGCTCTAATTTATTATTTTTTGATAAATTATTTAAGATAATTGAAAATAATTTTTCATTTT
>PTKQ01000021.1 GCA_002937815.1 Alphaproteobacteria bacterium MarineAlpha6_Bin2
AATAATAACATTAAAAAGGAGAAAAGAATACAACAACGAAAAAAAAGATTTTTCAGCTTTACCAAATTTAGAGGCCCAAGAGTTAATCATTATATAAGAGCAGATAAAATTAAGTTAATTGACCAAAATGGTAAAATGATAGGCGTGGTTCCGGTTGATGATGGTCTTCAAAAAGCTAAAGATGTAGGCTTGGATTTAGTTGAAATATCTCCTAATACAAGCCCACCAATTTGTAAAATATTAGATTTTGGAAAATATAGATACCAACTTCAAAAAAAGAAAAGCCAGGAAAAGAAAAAACAAAAAACAATTAACACAAAAGAAATTCGTTTTCGACCAGGAATTGATCAGCACGATTATGAAATAAAAATGAAACAAATTCGAAAATTTTTAGGAAAAAAAAATAAAGTTAAAGTTACTTTAAGATTTAGAGGAAGAGAAATGGGCCACAGGGAGTTGGGGGCAAAATTGTTTGATAAAATTCAAGAAGAAACCAAACAAATAGCTTCAGTTGATCAAAAACCTAAAATGTTTGGAAGACAATTAGTTATGATTTTAAACTTTAGTAATTAATTTTATTGATTTTAGGCCCAATACTGAGTATATATTCTTAAAATATTTTAATAATCATAAAAAAACAATGCCGAAATTGAAAACAAAATCTAGTGCAAAAAAAAGATTTAGTTTTACTGGTTCTGGTAAAGTAAAAAGAAATTATGCTTTTAAAAGTCATAATTTAAGAAAAAGGTCGCAGTCTATGAAAAGAAAAGCAAGAGGAACAACGATTTTAAAAAAGTCCGACTTTAAACTTATAAAAACTTTTTTGCCGTATAAGTAAGTAAAAAAAGGAGAGATAAATGGTTAGAGTAAAAAGAGGAGTACAGGCTAAATCAAAACATAAAAAGATTTTAAAAATGGCCAAGGGCTATAGAGGCAGATCTAAAAATGTTTTTCGTATTGCTGTTCAAAAAGTTGAAAAAGGATTGCAATATGCTTATCGCGATAGAAGGACAAAAAAAAGAAATTTTAGGGCTTTGTGGATACAAAAGATCAATGCTGGGACCAGAGAACACGGAATGAGTTATAGTCAATTTATAAAAGGGATGAAAAAAGCTGAAATAGAAATTGATAGAAAAATTTTAGCAGATATTGCCTTAAATAATCCAATTACTTTTAAATTTATTGTTGAAAAAGTTCGCGGTAGAAAAGAAAAAACTACATAAAAAATTAAAAAAACTAATTATAAAAATGTTACAATGAAAGTCCTATAAAAAGATAGGGCTTTTTTTTTGTGCTTTCATGTTTGAAAATTTAAAAAAATTAGAACAAGAGATAGAAGAAAAGTTATCCGGTATTAAAGATTCCATAAGCTTGAGTTCTTTAAAAATTGAGATTTTCGGAAAAAAGGGAAGTATTACAAACCATTTAAAGTCAATAAGTAGTTTGCCTAAGGATCAAAGGAAACAAACGGGTCAGGCTATTAATGACCTTAAGAATAAAATTAATACTATAATCGAAAAAAAATTTAATGATCTTAACAAAGATGAAATAGAGAACAAACTATTAAATGAAAGCGTAGATTCAACTTTGTCATCAAGACCAGACGAAGAAGGTAAAATTAATCCCATTACACAAACAATAGCAGAAGTAACAAAAATTTTTCAAAAAATGGGATTTAAAATAGCTTTAGGACCAGATATTGAAGATGATTATCATAATTTTACTGCCTTAAATATACCCCCAGAACATCCTGCTAGACAATTACATGATACTTTTTATTTAAAAAAAAATAAAAATGGCCAAAAAAATCTTTTAAGAACTCACACTTCGCCGGTTCAAATTAGAACGTTAGAAAATACAAAGCCGCCTTTAAAAATTATTGCTCCTGGTCGGGCATATCGTGCAGATTCAGACATTACTCATACTCCCATGTTTCATCAAATTGAAGGGCTATGTATTGATAAAGATGTAAACATGTCTCATTTAAAAGGTTGTATTTTAGATTTTTGTCATGAATATTTTGATATAGAAGATCTTCCTGTCCGTTTTAGACCAAGTTTTTTTCCTTTTACTGAACCATCAGCAGAAGTTGATATTGGTTGTTATAAAAATAAAAAAGAAATTAAAATTGGAACTGGTGGAGATTGGCTAGAAATTATGGGTTGTGGCATGGTTAATTTAAACGTTTTAAAAAATTGTAAAGTAGATACAAAAAAATTTCAAGGATTTGCATTTGGAATGGGCGTAGAAAGAATGGCGATGTTAAAATATGGTATTTCTGATTTGAGAAGTTTTTTTGAATCAGATCTTAAGTGGTTAAAAAATTTTGGATTCTCAGTTTTTGACAATATTGAAAAAGTTTAAAAAATGAAGTTTACATTTTCTTGGTTACAAAAATTTTTAAAAACAAAAAGAAGTCTTAAAGATATTTGCGAAAAACTCACATTATTGGGTATAGAAGTAAGTGAAATTATTGATAACCAAGATGTTTTAAAGCCATTTAAAATTGCTCAAGTTGTTGATGTTAAAGACCATCCAAACGCGGACAGACTAAAGCTTTGTAAAATTAATGATGGGAATAAAACATTCAATATAGTTTGTGGGGCTTCTAATGTAAAAAAAAATATGAAAGCAATATTAGCTCCAGTAGGTACCAGAATGCCAACCGGAGATTTTACAATTCAAAAAACACAAATTAGAGGTGTTGAAAGCGAAGGAATGTTGTGTTCAGCAAAAGAAATTGGTTTGGGAAAAGAACATGAAGAAATAATAGAATTAAGTGCCAATGAGAAAATAGGTGATTCTTTATCTACTTTGTATCCATCTGAAAAAATAATTGATGTTGAGATTACACCAAATCGATCTGATTGTTTAGGAATAAATGGTATAGCTAGAGATTTAGCTGCAGGCGGAATGGGAGATTTTCTTGAGAAAAAAGTTTCTAAAGAAAAAGGGAAGTTTAAAAGTGATATTGAAATAATAATTACAAAAGAAGCAAAAAAAATTTGCCCGGTATTTTATGGACGATATATCAAAAATGTAAAAAATTGTGAGAGTCCAGAATGGTTTAAAAAACAATTAGTTGCAGTAGGCTTAAAACCTATTTCAGCTTTAGTTGATATTACAAATTATTTAACAATTGATTCTAATAGACCTTTACATGTTTTTGATGCAGATAAAATTAAAGGAAATCTGACAATATCATTATCTAATGGAGGGAAAAATTTTAATGCTCTAGATGATCAAAATTACAAACTATCAAAAGGGATGATAACAATATCAGATGATAATGATGTAATAAGCTTAGCAGGCGTGATAGGAGGTTCGTCAACGGGATGTGGTTTAAATACAAAGAATGTTTTTCTTGAATCTGCTATTTTTGATCCAGTAAGTACTGCAAAAACTGGAAGATTATTAAATATTGTTACAGATGCAAGATACAGATTTGAACGTGGAGTTGATCCTCAAAGTGTAATAACGGGCATAGAAGAAGCAACTAATTTAATTTTAGATTTTTGTGGGGGAGAAACAAGCGAACTTATTTCCGATGGATCCATCCCTGACAATAAAAGAAAAATTGTATTTGATTTCGATACTCTTGAAAAATTTGGCGGAATTAAAATTTCTGAGAAAGAGACGCAAAATATTTTAAATAAATTAGGTTTTAAGATATTAAAAAAAGGAAAAAAGTATGAATTAATATCCCCTAGTTGGAGGCATGATATTGAAAATGAACAAGATATTACTGAAGAAGTGCTTCGGATTTATGGTTATGATAATATTCCATCACAATCGATTTATATTAATAATCAAAACAGCATAGATAATCGTTGTCAAATTAGAGAATTAAGTATGAAAAGATGTTTAGCCTTAAAAGGTTTAACAGAAACTGTAACGTGGTCGTTTATCTCTAAACAAAATGCAAAATTATTTGGTTTTAAAGGTGAATTGTTAGAAATAACAAATCCGATAAGCAGTGATCTAGATATAATGAGGCCATCAATCATTCCCAATTTATTACAAGCCATTTCCAATAATGTTGCTAAGGGTGAAAAACAAATTTGTTTGTTTGAATTAGGTCCAATTTTTGGAAATATTAAAGATATGCATAAAAAAATCCCCGATATCCAAGAAATTGGTCTAGCAGGGGTGCGGTATGGTAAAAAAACAAAACATTGGTTAGAAACAGAAAGAGATTACGATCTTTTTGATGTCAAATCAGATTTAGAGTCTCTTCTAAAATGTTGTAAATTGTCCTCATCTTCGTACAGTATTAAAAATGAGGGTATCACAGATTATTATCATCCTAGAAAATCAGGCACTTTCTTTTTTCCCGACAGCGCTTCAGGCGCTATGTTTGGAGAAATCCATCCAGATATAATTAAAAAATTAGATATTGACCAGCCTGTTTTTGCTTTCGAATTAAGTCTTTTTTCTCTACCTCATGAGGTTGTAGATAAGAAAAAAATTTTTAAGAATAAATATTTTCAAAAAGTTGAAAGAGATTTTGCTTTCATTGTCGATAAAAATATAGAAGCAGGAGATATAGTACGTATTGCTGCTGAGGTTGATGAGGAACTCATAGATAAAGTTTATATTTTCGATGTTTATGAAGGCGAAGGAATTCCAGAAGGTAAAAAATCTTTAGCTATTTCTGTTACACTCCAGCCGACAAAAAAGACATTAACAGATTTAGAAATTGAGGAAATTGGAAAAAAAATTGTTGAAAATATTGTTAAAAGCTTCCGCGCCACTATCAGAGAAAAATAAATTATCATGTCTATTTCTAATTTAAGAAATTTTGCAATTATTGCACATATAGATCATGGAAAATCTACTTTAGCTGATAGACTGATTCAGCATTGTGGTGGAATATCACAAAGAGAATTTAGAGACCAAATACTAGATTCTATGGACTTAGAAAGAGAAAGAGGAATAACAATCAAAGCTCAAACTGTTCAATTAAATTATCAATATAATAATAAGAAATATAAATTAAATTTAATTGATACTCCCGGACATGTCGATTTTTCTTATGAAGTTAACCGCTCCTTAGCAGCTTGCGAGGGTTCCATTTTAGTAGTTGATAGTACACAAGGAGTGGAAGCTCAAACATTGGCAAATGCTTATCAGGCTATTGCAAACAATCATGAAATCATACCTGTATTAAACAAAATAGATTTACCTGCATCAAATCCTGAAAATGTATCTAAACAAATTGAAGATATGATAGGAATTAGCGCAAAAGACGCTATACAAATCTCCGCAAAAACAGGTGAGGGAGTAGAGGATTTATTACATTTACTAATTAATAAATTACCGGCTCCTAAGGGAAATAGCAATGATCCTCTCCAGGTTTTAATAATTGATAGTTGGTATAATAAATATTCAGGGGTTATTGCTCTAGTAAGAATTAATAACGGAAGCTTGCGAGTTGGTCAAAAAATTCTAATGATGTCTAATAAAACATCTTATGAAATTGAAAAAGTTGGAATTTTTACACCGAAATTAAAAGATGTTGAATTGTTAACCTCTGGTGAGATAGGATTTATAACTGCGGGTATAAAAAAAGTTTCTGATTGTAAAATTGGAGATACCATCACAAATGAAAACAAACCGTGCCCAAAAGCACTTCCTGGTTTTAAACCATCACAACCCGTGGTTTTTTGTGGGTTGTTTCCTTATGATAGTTCTCAATTTAATGATTTTAAAGATAGTTTAGAAAAATTAAGTTTAAACGATTCCAGCTTTTCCTATGAACAAGAGTCATCTGCAGCATTGGGACATGGATTTCGTTGTGGTTTTTTAGGTCTTTTACATATGGAAGTAATTAGAGAAAGGTTGGAAAGAGAATTTAATATAGAACTTTTAGCCACCGCACCAAGTGTTGTTTATCAAATAACAAAAACAGATGGAAAAATGCATAAAATTCATAACCCAATTGAATTTCCTGACCCAACTTTATTAAAAAATATGGAAGAGCCATGGATAACTTCAACAATCGTTGCTCCAAAAAATTATTTAGGTAAAATTTTCGAATTATGTGAATCGAGAAGAGGAGAACAAATTGAACATAATTTTATGGGACAAACAGTAATAGTAAAGTATAAATTACCATTATCTGAAATTATTATTGATTTTTATGATCGTTTAAAGTCTCTTACTAAAGGTTACGCAAGTTTTGATTATCAAATTGATGGTTTTAGAGAAAGCAAATTAATAAAACTTTCAATTTTAGTTAATCAAGAAATTGTAGAACCTTTATCAATTATTGTACACGCTTTATATGCAGAAAAAAGAGGAAGAGAAATTTGTACAAGATTAAAAGAAGTGTTACCTCGCCAGCAATTTAAATTGCCAATCCAAGCAGCTATTGGTGGAAAAATTATTGCGCGCGAAACGCTGCCAGCATATCGAAAAGATGTAACTGGAAGTTTGTATGGCGGAGATAGAACTCGCAAGGATAAATTGTTAAAAAAACAAAAAAAAGGAAAAAAGCGTTTAAAACAATTTGGTAAAGTGAATATACCTCAGTCGGCTTTTTTAGAAGCTCTAAAAACTAGCGAAAATAGTAAATAATATATATATTTAATTTGTACGGAGAGGTGGCCGAGTGGTTGAAGGCGCACGCTTGGAAAGCGTGTATGTGGGAAACTGCATCGCGGGTTCGAATCCCGCTCTCTCCGCCAAAAATAATTTGTTGATTTACTAGGTCATTTTCATTTACATT
>PTKQ01000022.1 GCA_002937815.1 Alphaproteobacteria bacterium MarineAlpha6_Bin2
TTAAATTACAAAAGAATAATATGCCTAAATACAAAATTATTAGAGAAAAAATGGCGACATTTGTACAAAGTCCTGAAGAAATTTTTAAAAAACCAAAAATGCTCACAAATTATTCGAATATTTTTCTAGCAGGAGACTGGGTTGATAATGGATTTCCTGCAACTATAGAAGGAGCGATAACATCTGGGTATAATGTTGCTCATCATATAAACAAAATATAAATGGAAATAAATAATATTTTAAATCATTCTAAAAAAGTCTTAATCAATAATCAAAAAAGAGATGGGCATTGGGTTTATGAATTAGAAGCAGATACGACAATTCCTTCTGAATATATTTTAATGAATCATTTTTTAGGTATAAAAGAAAAAAATTTTGAAAAAAAAATAGCCGTTTATTTAAAAATGGAACAAAACTCTGATGGTGGTTGGCCGTTATTTCGGAAAGGAAAGTCTAACATCAGCACCAGTGTAAAAGCATATTATGCTCTAAAACTAATAGGTGAAAAACAAAATGCTCCACATATGGTAAAAGCCAAAAAAAAAATACTCGATTTAGGAGGTGCTGATAATTGTAATGTTTTTACCAAAATAAGTTTAGCTTTGTTTAAACAAGTTTCCTGGAAAAAAATTCCTATAATGCCCATAGAAATTATGTCACTTCCAGATTGGTTTCCGTTTCATATTAGTAAAATCTCTTACTGGTCAAGAACTGTGGTTGTTCCTTTATTAATTATAATGGACAAAAAACCAGAAGCAAAAAATCCAAATAAAGTTTTCATTGATGAGCTTTTTACAAAAAATAAAAGTCCTAAAATTAATCATGGAAAAGACTCTTTTTTTTATTTTTATTTATTTTCATTGATTGATAAAATTCTAAAAATTCTTGAGCCTTTTTTTCCGAAAAAGTTAAAAAATAAATCAATTAATCTTGCAAAAAATTTTATTTTAGAACGTCTCAATGGAATACATGGCCTTGGTGCAATTTTTCCGGCAATGACAAATTGTACACTTGCTCTTTATTTATTAGACTTAAAAAAAGAATATAACGTTGCGAAAAATTCCGTAAAAAACTTAATCACTCATAAAAAAGATTGTATTTATTGTCAGCCCTGTTTTTCACCTGTATGGGATACAGCCTTAAACGGATATTCGCTTTTAGAAACAGGACTTACATTAAAAGATAGTTCAATACAAAAAGCATGTAAGTGGCTAGAAAAAAAACAAATTTTAAATGTTAAGGGTGATTGGGCTCTAAAAAATAAAGATCTGTTACCAGGCGGGTGGGCATTTCAATACAAAAATGATTTCTATCCAGACGTTGATGATACAGCAGTAGCAGCAATGTTTTTAGATCACGCTGGACACCAAAACAAAAAAATAATAGAGAGAGCCTGTAGCTGGATTATTGGAATGCAATCAAAAAACGGGGGATGGGGTTCTTTTGATAAAGATAATACCTATTATTATTTAAATAATATACCTTTTGCTGATCACGGCGCCTTATTAGATCCTCCCACTGCTGATGTAACAGCACGGTGTATATGTATGTTAAGTCAAATTGACAAAAAAAAATATCAAAATGAAATTAAAAAAGGTGTTAATTTTTTAAAAAATGAACAAGAGGAAAACGGATCATGGTTTGGTAGATGGGGAACAAATTATATTTATGGCACTTGGTCTGCTTTACATGCATTAAAAGCAGCAGGAGAAAATATGGAAGCAGATTACATAAAAAAAACAATACTCTGGATAAAAAACAAACAAAACAATGATGGAGGATGGGGAGAGGATTGCGCGACTTATTGGAAAGAAAAAAAAAATATGACGTCTATTGAAAGCATGCCAAGTCAAACAGCGTGGGCTATTTTAAGTTTACTTACAACAGAAAATATTAACGACTCTTCCTTAACAAAGGGTATTAATTTTTTAACAAAAAATTTTAATAAGAAAACATTATGGAAAGAAAATCATTTTAATGCAGTAGGATTTCCTAAAGCTTTTTATATTACCTATCATGGATATTCAAAATATTTTCCAAACTGGGCACTTTCAAGATACCAAAACTTAAAAAAAGGAAAAAAATCAAATAGAATTCTAGGATTATAAAAACCAAAACTCGTACATAAATAACAAAAAAAAAATTAATGAAATTAAAACTTTTATTTTTTCTTATGGTACAATTGAAGATTACAAGTAATTATAAAAATGAAGAAAAAAAAGCAAACTGAATTCATACACAATGGATATAAAAGAAGCTCAATTCAAGAAACCTCACTACCTTTGTATCTGACATCCGGTTATGTTTATCCAAGTGCTGAAGAAGCTGAGCTTGTATTTGATGAAAAAATCCATCGATATCAGTATTCTAGATTTGACAATCCTACAGTTAATCAATTAGAAAAAAAGTTTGCTTTACTTGAAGGCGCTGAATCCTGCAAAGCCTTTTCTTCTGGTATGTCTGCAGTATTTGCATCTTTTATGTGCCAGGTAAAAAAAGGAGATAGAGTTGTAGCGGCACGAGCACTTTTTGGATCATGTTATAATATAATTAAAGATATTTTACCAAAATACGGTGTTGAAGTTATTTTCGTTGATGGAAAAAGTCTAAAGCAATGGGAAAAAGCCATAAATAAAAAAACTAAATGTATTTTTTTTGAATCACCATCCAATCCCACGCTTGAAATTGTAGATATTGCATCAGTCGCAAGAATAGCTCATAAATATAATGCAAAAGTTATTGTGGATAATGTTTTAGCATCCTCTATATTACAAACGCCCCTACATTATGGTGCTGACATCACTGTTTATTCAACTACAAAGCATATTGATGGTCATGGTAGAACATTGGGTGGGTTATTACTCTCAACCCAAAAGTTTTATGAAGAAAAACTTAAATTTTTCTATCGTAATACCGGGCCAACGATGGATGCATTTACTGCATGGATATTATTAAAAAGTTTAGAAACATATCCACTACGAATGGAACAACACTGTAAAAATGCTAACAGAGTAGCATTTTTTTTGGAACAACATCCAAAGATACAAAAAATTATTTTTCCAGGACATGCTAATCACCCTCAAAGAACATTGATTCAAAAGCAAATGAGTGGCCCGGGAAATATGATAAGCTTTTATATAAAAGGAGGTAAAAATAAAACTTTTAAATTTTTAAAAAATCTTTCAATCATAAAAATTTCAAATAATCTAGGTGATACAAGAAGTTTAATTATTCATCCCGCAACAACAACTCACAAAAAAATTACAAGCAAAGATAAAAATTTTTTAGGTATCAATGATAATCTAGTGAGATTGTCAATTGGATTGGAAGATAATGAAGATATTGTTGATGATTTAAATTCTGCTTTAAAAAAAATTTAAGTTGTATTTAAAAAAACTAGATTCTTTTTTTTTTTATTGATATGTTGCTTGTTTTTGAGTTTTTTCTTCTTTAATTTTTTTTACTGTTTCCTCAACTTGTTTTTCAAAAATGTACTTTGCTGGTCTTTGATTATTTAAAGGAATATCGGGCACCATATCACCTTCTGTTTTTGGTCCTAATAAAGCAACTTTTAAAGCTTTAAGAGGATGTTTTATAGTGTCTTCTGCCGCTGTTGGCTCGTATCCACAATGAACCATACAATTGGCGCATTTTTCATAATTACCTGTTCCATATTTATCCCATTCTGTTGTATTTATTAATTCATCAAAAGTTTTGGTGTATCCTTCTCCAAGTAAATAACAGGGTTTTTGCCATCCAAAAATATTGCGCGTTGGATTACCCCAAGGAGTACACTTGTACTTTTGATTACCTGCAAGAAAGTCCAAAAACAGGGATGATTGACTGAAGGACCATTTTTTTCCCTTTCCTAATTTAAAAATATTTCTAAATAAATTTTTGGTTTTTTTTCTCTTTAAAAAATTTTTCTGATCAGGAGCTCTTTCATATGCATATCCAGGCGACACTGTAATACCATCAACACCAAGCTCTGTTACAAAATCAAAAAATTTTGCTGTTCTTTTTGGAGTCATTTGATGAAACAAAGTGCAATTAACATTTACTCGAAACCCTTTTTGTTTTACAACTTTAATAGCTTGGACAACCTTATCATAAACACCTTCGCTACAAACTGAGTGGTCATGTTCTTTTTTTAAACCATCTAGATGAATAGAAAATGTTAAATATTTTGAAGGTTTAAATAAATGCAATTTTTTTTCTAGCAATAAAGCATTAGTACATAGATAAACAAATTTACCTTTATCGATAATACCTTGAACAATTTCACCTATTTCATTATGAACTAAAGGTTCTCCTCCAGGAATGGATACAATGGGCACACCACATTCATCAACTGCTCGAAGACAATCTTTCACAGACATTCTTTTATTTAAAATTTCATCAGGATAATCAATTTTTCCACATCCAGCACATGTAAGATTGCATCTAAATAAAGGTTCAAGCATCAAAACTAAAGGATACTTTTTGTTTCCTTTAATTTTTTGCTGTAATATATATTTAGCAACTTTGATTTTTTGAAGTAAAGGTATTCCCATTTTTTTTAAGCTATTAATTCACTTTTATCTTTTTTATATCTTATGCCAGCTGGTAATTTAAATTCAACTTTTTCTTCTATTCCATCCATAACTTGAACATCTGATTTTTCAACTTTTTTTAATTCTTCTACTACTTCCATAACAACTGTTTCCGGTGCTGAAGCACCAGCGGTTATTCCTACTGTCTTTACATTTTTTAACCAATTTTTATTTATATCAGAAGGACCATCAATTAAATAACTTGGTATTTTCATTTCTCTACCAATCTCTTCTAATCTATTTGAATTTGAACTGTTTTTTGAACCTACAACAAGAAGTAAATCAACATACTTGGCTAATTTTCTAACAGCAACTTGTCTGTTAGTTGTTGCATAACAAATATCTTCCACGCCAGGGCCTATTATGTTTGGAAATTTTTTTTTTAATTCTTTAATAACATCTTTTGTATCATCGACGCCTAATGTTGTTTGAGTTACATATGCTACTTTTTTTTTATTTTTTACTTTGAGATTTATTACATCTTCTCTCGTTGATACTAAATGGACACCTCCAGGAATTCTTCCCTGAGTGCCTTCGACCTCTGGATGCCCTTCGTGACCAATAAGAATTATCTCGTATCCCTTTTTAGCATATTTTTTCCCTTGATT
The DNA here is from genome assembly GCA_002937815.1 of Alphaproteobacteria bacterium MarineAlpha6_Bin2. GTDB lineage: Bacteria > Pseudomonadota > Alphaproteobacteria > PTKQ01. The sequence goes on from PTKQ01000022.1 coordinate 5,201, forward strand.
ATGTACTTTTAACACAAGCGGGCATGTTGCATCAAGAATGGGTAATTTTCTTTCTTTTGAATCCTCTTCCACTTTTCTTGATACTCCATGGGCACTAAATACAGTCACTGCCCCATTGGGTACTTTTTTAATCTCTTCAACAAAAATCGCCCCTTTTTCTTTTAAATCTTCAACAACTCTTTTATTGTGAACAATTTCATGTTTCACATAAACTGGGGGACCATAAATTTTTAAAGCTTCTTCAACTATGTCTATCGCTCTATCCACTCCGGCACAAAAGCCTCTTGGCTGTGCTAAAATAATTTTCAATTTACATTCCCTTTCTACAAATAACTATTATTGTATCAAACTAATTTGACATTTCTACAATATCCATTTTTAATATACCATTGAATTGCATCCTTCAATGATTTTTTCGCAGTTTGAAATTTATAATGTAATTCTTTTTTAGCTTTTTCACTAGAAAAAAACATTTTTTTTTCAGCCATTCTAATCATGTCTACAGTTAACATTGGATTCTTTAAATTAAATATTCTTGCAAAAATTTCAAAAATGTAACCAAGAGGATACAAAGGTTTTTTTGGTAATTTAATTTTTGGGGGTTTATTACCGCATAATTTTGCAATGATTTCTAGTATTTCTTTAAAAGTAAGATTTTCACCGCCTAAAATATAACGCTCGCCAATTTTTCCTTTATTAAATGCTTTAATATGACCTGCAGCAACATCTTCAACATGTACAATATTAAGTCCTGTATCCAAATACGCTGGTATTTTTTTCGATGCTGCATCTAAAACCATTTTGCCTGTTGGTGTTGGTTTAATATCTCTGGGTCCAACTGGTGCTGCTGGATTAACGATTACAACTGGTAACTTTTTTTCTTTACAAAGTGATTGAACTTTCTGCTCAGCTAAAAATTTTGATTTTTTGTAATGTCCTATCATTTGTGTTATATCAACAGGGGTAGTTTCATTAGCAATATCTCCATTTTTAGGTTTACCTAAAACTGCAACACTACTTGTATAAACGATTTTTTCTATTTCTAATCGAAGAGCTTCAAACATTAAATTATTAGTTCCCTCAACATTATTTTCATAAATATTCTTAGGTTTGGGTACCCATAACCTATAATCTGCCGCAACATGAAAAAGATATTTGCATCCTTTTAAAGCTCTACTAAGAGAATCTTTATCTTTTAAATCTCCATAAACAATTTCAATATTAAGCCCCTTTAAATTTTGTAAATCACTTGAAGTTCTAACTAACGCTTTAACATTGTGACCATTATTTAAAAGCTCTCTTAAAACAGCGGCGCCGACAAATCCTGTTGCTCCTGTAATTAATGTTTTCATTTTTTTCTACTTTAAAATTTTTGAATATTTTTTTTATTTTTTAA
>PTKQ01000023.1 GCA_002937815.1 Alphaproteobacteria bacterium MarineAlpha6_Bin2
CAAAATTACCGGTGGATTAAAACAATTTTTAACTACTTAGTGAACAGTTGCGGGGACAGTGTATGAGTTTAACATACTTCCCTTTTAACCCTTATGGGCACCATTAAGTAAAATATTTTAAAATATAAAATTTTTTATTCAACCTTAAAAAAAAAAAATTATAATTAGAATTTATGATTAAATCTGTTTGTATATTTTGTGGTTCATCATCCACTGAAGGAAAAAAATCTCTATTTAATAAAGAACATAAAAAAATTGCTGAAGAGATTGGAAAAGAATTAGCATTAAGAAAAATTAAAATTACCTATGGTGGAGCAAAAATCGGACTAATGGGGATAATGGCTGATAAGGCTTTAAAAGAAAAAGGACAAGTAATAGGGGTGGCTTTGAAATCTTTTAAGAAATGGGGGATTTTACATAAAAATTTGACAAAGTTGCACATTGTTAATAGTTTACAAAAAAGAAAAGAGCTGATGTATAACAATTCTGATGCTTTTATCGTATTGCCTGGAGGGATTGGAACCATAGATGAGGTGTTTGATGTCATTGCAACTAATATATTAACAAAAAAAAATAAACTATTGATTCTACTAAATTATAAAAATTTTTGGGATACATTAATTAAATTATTAAATACAAATATTAAACAAAAGTATTCAAAAAAAGAAATTAAGAACAATATAAAGATAGCAACTTCTATAACTGCAATTTTTACTATTCTAGATAAAGAAGTTTCTAAATAAATATGAGTAAAATAAAAGTACAAAATCCAATAGTTGATATAAACGGAGATGAAATGACTCGTGTAATTTGGGAAATGATTAAAAAAGAATTAATCCTACCCTACTTAGACGTTGATATAAAATATTTTGATCTAAGTATTCAAAATCGAGATAAAACCGAAGATCAAATCACCATTGATGCTGCAAATGCAATTAAAAAGCATGGTATTGGAATTAAATGTGCAACTATTACCCCTGATGAAAAAAGAGTAAAAGAATTTAATTTAAAAAAAATGTGGTTATCGCCTAATGGAACAATCAGAAACATTTTAGGAGGAACTGTTTTTAGAGAACCGATACTATGTCCTAACATTCCACGTTTAGTTCCTAATTGGAAAAAACCTATAATCATTGGAAGACATGCTTATGGTGATCAATATAGAGCAACGGATTTTAAAATTCCAGGACCCGGAAAATTAACAATTAAATTTGAATCTGAAAATAAAGATGAAAAAATCGAACATACAGTTTTTGATTTTAAAGGTCCTGGAATTGCCATGAGTATGTATAATCTTGATGAATCAATTAAGGGTTTTGCAAGAGCTTGTTTTAATTATGGATTAGATCTTAAATTTCCAGTCTATGTTTCTACAAAAAACACAATTCTAAAAAAATATGATGGAAGGTTTAAAATAATTTTTGAAGAAATTTTTAATAAAGAATATAAAAAAGAATTTGATAAATATGGTCTTATTTTCGAACATAGACTAATTGATGATATGGTAGCCTATGTATTAAAAACCGAAGGAGGGTTTTTATGGGCATGTAAAAATTATGATGGTGATGTTCAATCCGATACCATTGCTCAAGGATATGGATCACTTGGTCTCATGAGCTCAGTACTTATAACATCAGACGGAAAAACAGTAGAAGCAGAAGCTGCACACGGAACTGTTACAAGACATTTTAGACAATATCAAGAAGGAAAAAATACATCAACAAATCCAATTGCTTCTATTTTTGCTTGGTCTAAAGGTTTATATTACAGAGGAAAATTTGATAATAATAATGAACTACAAAAATTTAGCAAAAAATTAGAAAAGACATGTATCGATATTGTTGCTTCTGGTCTAATGACAAAGGATTTGGCATTACTTGTCGGAAATAAGACTAAATGGATAAATACCAAAGATTTTATAAAAAACGTAAAAGATAGATTAAATTAAGAATAATTTTTAAAAAATAGCATATGTTATTTTAGCAAAAAAAAATTACGAGTTTCTTATCAAATCTAAAATAGAGTCATACACTTCTGATATCTTGTTTATATTAGAACCGCCTCCTGCTCTAGCAAAATCCACTCTGCCACCTCCCCCACTAGCTCCCAAAATTTCAGCTGATTTTTTTGTTATGTCTATTGCGTTAATCCTTGATGTGATGTCTTTGGTAACACCTGCAACGATTGAAATACTTTTGTTATATTCACTAAAATAAACAATAACGCCACTTTGTAATTCTCTCTTTGATTTATCAACTAATTCCGGTAAATCTTTTGAAGGAAAATCTAATATAGTTCTAAAATAATATTTTGTAGAATTTTCAACGCCTTCTTTTATAATATTCTTTTTCTCATCATTTAGTGAACTAACTTTCTTCTTTTCTTCTAACTCTTCTTGGATTTTTTTATTTTCTTTTTCTTTTTCTTTAATCTGAAATAGTTTTTTTTCTTCTTCAGAAAAGTTTAATAAATCTTTACCACTTAATGCTTCAATTCTTCTTATTCCTGCTGCAACTGAAGATTGTTTGATTATTTTTAAATCTTTTATGTCTCCTGTTTTTTCAACATGAGTACCGCCACAAAGTTCCATAGAAAAAAATTTGGAATTTTCTTTACCCATACTAACCACTCGTACTTCATCTTCGTATTTCTCACCAAATAAAGCTATTGCATCTGCTTCAACTGCTTGTTTGTAAGGCATTACTGTAATATGAACTGATTCATTTTGTTTTATAATTTTATTTACAATATTCTCAATATTTTTTATTTCATCATCATTAATAGGCTTGGTATGGCTAAAATCAAAACGTAATCTGCCAGATGCGACTAATGATCCTTTTTGGGTCACATGATCTCCTAATACTTTTCTTAAGGAAGCATGTAATAAATGGGTTGCGGAATGATATGCTGTTATTGATTCTCTTTTTTTTACATCAACTGCCATTTTTATTGTATCCCCTTTACGTAAATTTCCACTAGACATTTTTCCATAGTGTAAGTAAAAGTTGTTAAAAATTTTTTGTGTATCTGACACTTGGAAAATATTTTTATCACTAGATAAAATTCCAGTATCTCCCACCTGTCCTCCAGATTCACCATAAAATGGTGTTTGATTAACAATTATTATCGCCTCGTCACCTTTTACAATTTGATTTAATGAATTTTTATTTTTTATAATTTCTAATATTTTACTTTCAGCATTTGTCGTTTGATATCCAATAAAGTCTGTTTTGCCATGTTGGTCAAAAAGTTTAAACCATAGTTCATCGGTTTTAAAATCTCCTGATCCTTTCCAAGATAACCTAGCGCGTTTCTTTTGGACTTCCATATTTTTATTAAATGATTTTGTATCAACTGAAATTTTTTTACTTTTTAAAATATCCTCAGTTAAATCTAAAGGAAAACCAAATGTATCATAAAGTTTGAAAGCAATGTCTCCAGAAAATTTATTTCCTTTATTTTTGTCAATTTCTTTATTTAATAATTTCAGCCCTTTATCGATTGTTTCTTTAAATTTTATTTCTTCATTTTTTAAAGTTTCAATAATTAAAGACTTCGCTCTAATTAATTCTGGATAAAATTTTGACATATCCTGAATTATTATTGGTGCAAGTTGATAAAAAATAGCATCCCGACAACCAAGATTATGAGCATGGCGCATACCTCTTCTCATTAGTCTTCTTAAAACATATCCTCTACCATCATTGGAAGGTAATACTCCATCACTAATTAAATGGACTGATGATCTTAAATGATCCGCAATTATCCTATGTGATAAGTCATTATTTTTATCTAGTGGTTTTCCAGATAATTTTACTGATTGTTTAATTATTCTTTCAAATAAATCAGTTTTATAATTATCATGAGTTCCTTGTAGAACTGCAGTTATTCTTTCTAAGCCCATACCAGTATCAACACATGGTTTCGGCAATTTCGTTCTTTTACTTTTTGAAATCTGATCAAACTCCATAAAAACAAGATTCCAAACTTCAACAAATCTATCACCCGAAATTCCTTTTTTTAAAATCGAACCATCAAATTTATCACCATAGTCATAAAAGATTTCTGTGCATGGTCCGCATGGCCCAGTTTCTCCAACTGACCAAAAATTATCTCCAGTCCCTAAACGAATAATTTTATCATCTTTAAATCCAGTAATCTTCTTCCATATTAATAATGAATCTTGATCATCATCGTAGATTGTGATTAATAATTTTTTTTTGTTTACTTTATATTCCTTTATTAATAAATTCCATGCTAGTTCAATCGCCTGTTCTTTAAAATAATCACCAAAAGAAAAATTTCCTAACATTTCAAAAAATGTATGGTGTCTGTAAGTGTGTCCAACATTTTCTAAATCGTTGTGTTTACCCCCTGCTCTAACACATTTTTGAATCGTTACTGCTTTTTTAATTTTTGATTTCTCAATTCCGGTAAAAATATTTTTAAATTGTACCATCCCAGAATTTGTAAACATTAGTGTAGGATCGTTTATTGGAACTAAAGAACTCGAAGGAATAATTTTGTGATTATTTTTTTGAAAAAAATCCACAAATTTTTTTCTTATTAAAATGCTTGGATCCATATCTTTTTAAGAATGGACCAAGCAAATTTAATAAGCAATAATAAATTTTTTATTCTTTTTTAGGTGTGCCTTCTTCATTATTGGTAGTTTCTGCAATCTTTTTTTTACCTTCCATCATTTTTTCAGTAACTATACCTCCAGCTTCAAGAATTGATTTATGTATACTAGATGCAATGTCCTTTTGCTCATAAAGAAACTTTTTTGCGTTTTCTTTGCCTTGACCAATTCTTTCACCATTAAATGAGTACCAAGTGCCGGACTTTTCTACGATACCTGCTTCTTCACCTAAGTCTATTAATTCTCCAAGTTTTGATATTCCTCTTCCATACATAATATCAAATTCAACTACTCTAAAAGGTGGGGCGAGTTTATTTTTAACAACTTTAACGCGTGTTTGATTTCCTACGATTTGATCCTTATTTTTAATCGCACCAATTCTACGAATATCAAGTCTAACAGAAGAATAAAATTTAAGCGCATTCCCACCAGATGTAGTCTCAGGATTTCCAAACATTATCCCTATCTTCATTCTTATTTGATTAATAAATATAACGATACACTTGGAACGAGAAATACAAGAGGTTAGTTTACGTAGTGCTTGACTCATTAATCTTGCTTGTAAACCCATATGAGAATCTCCCATATCACCTTCTAATTCGGCTTTTGGAACAAGTGCTGCAACGCTATCTATAACTAATACATCTACAGCATTAGATCTGACCAAAGTTTCGGTTATTTCTAGTGCTTGTTCTCCGGAATCTGGTTGTGAAATTAACAAACTGTCTATATCAACTCCAAGTTTTTTTGCATAAGAAGGATCTAATGCATGTTCTGCATCGATAAATGCACATGTGCCACCTTTTTTTTGAGATTCTGCAATTGCATGAATTCCAAGTGTTGTTTTACCTGAACTTTCAGGGCCATAAATTTCTACTACTCTACCGCGTGGAAGTCCTCCAATACCTAATGCTATGTCAAGTCCAATTGATCCAGTCGAAATCACATCAACATCAATATTTTGTTTATCATCGCCCAATCTCATAATTGAACCTTTTCCATAACTTTGTTCAATTTGAGAAAGCGCTGTATCAAGTGACTGTGATTTAGCTTTTATATCTTTTTCGTTTTGTTGCATAGTGCCATTGATTGTTTTTAATACTGGTTTTTTCATTCTAAACTCCAATCAAAATTAATTAATAAATATTATATATGAATATATGTACTACTTTTGTTCTTTTTCTCAAGTAAAAAAAAAATGAAAATGCTATTAAATAAAAGGTTATTTGTAAATTGTAAAAATAAACGAATCGAATTGAATATAAAAACTAAATTAATCTTTAATAAGATCCTCACGTTCTTCATGCATTTCCTGAGCTTCTATACTTAATGTCGCTATAGGACGCGCTTCTAATCGTTTAATGCTTATTGGTTTTCCAGTAACCTCACAAAAGCCATATGTGTTGTTATTTATACGTTTTAGAGCTTCATTAATCTTAGAAATTAATTTTCTTTCTCTATCCCTTGTACGAAGTTCAATAGATTTTTCAGTTTCGGCAGAGGCAATATCAGCAAAATCGCCTGACACTTCTTTATCCTGTTTTAAATTGACAATAGTTTGGTTAGATTCTTTAAGAAGTATTTCTTTCCAATTAATTAGTTTTTGTCTAAAATATTCCTTTTGTTTAGCATTCATGAAAGGTTCTTTTGAGGTTGGTTTGTATTTTAGTAAAATTTTAATTCTTTTTTTCATTAAATTAAATTAAAT
>PTKQ01000024.1 GCA_002937815.1 Alphaproteobacteria bacterium MarineAlpha6_Bin2
CCATTGTCCAAGAGATAAACATTTAGGAATAAAAATAAGGCATCCAATAATAAAAGTAAAAATGGAAGCCAATAGTACAGCCGCAGCTGAAATATCTTTAGCGATTTTTGCCTGAGGGTTTACAGTTGTGTTGATAGCCAAATCTACGGTAGATTCAATAGCGGTATTAAACGCTTCAGCAACAAGAACAAAGCAAAAACAACACATCAACAATATCCATTCTAATAGAGGTAATGAAAAAAGTATCCCCAGCAATAAAACCAAACACATAATAACCAAATGAATTTGAAAGTATACATGAAATTTTATGATCTATTGAATTATTTGGCACTAAATCTATTCCAGCAGATTCTTCAATTGGATCATTTAAGTTTAAAGTTGGTGGTATTTGGTTATTATTTATTGTGCAAATTGAATATATAGCTTCAACACTTCCCGAGGCACCAAGCAAATGACCAATTGCTGATTTAGTTGAAGACATTTTTATTTTTTTCAAATTTTTAGAAAAAATCTTTTTAATGCATTCAATCTCTATTTTATCGCCAATAGGTGTTGATGTTCCATGGGCATTTATATAATCAATTTTTTCTAGATTAATATCAGCATCCTTGACTGCTGACTCTATACATCTTTTAGCTCCATTACCATCTAATGGTGGTGATGTTATATGGTGCCCGTCCCCACTTGATCCATAACCAATGATTTCTGCATATATTTTTGCATTTCTTTTTTTAGCAAACTCATAGTCTTCTAGGACAACTACACCTGCACCATCTCCCATTACAAAACCATCTCGTTTCTGATCAAATGGTCGCGATGCTTTTTCTGGATGGTCATTGAATTTTGTTGATAAAGCTCTTAATGCAGAAAAACCAGCCACTCCAAGTCTACAAACTGCCGCTTCTGTTCCTCCAGCAACCATAACATCAGCTTTGTTTGATTGTATTAATTTAAAAGAGTCTCCTATAGCATGTGCTCCTGACGAGCATGCTGTAACTATAGAATGATTTGGTCCTCTGAAATTATATTTAATCGAAACTTGGCCTGAGGCTAAATTGATTAAACTAGATGGAATAAAAAAGGGACTTACTTTTCTTGGATTAGAACTATTTAATAAAATAGAATTATTATAAATAGTAGAAAGTCCTCCAATTCCTGATCCAATAATTACTCCTGTTCTTGATGATTCTAATTCATTTTTAGGGACATATCCTGAATTTTCGATAGCTTCGTCTGAGGCTATTAATGCAAATAATATAAAATTATCCATTTTTCTTTTATCTTTTTCAGCAAAGTATTCATCTATTGTTGAATCTGGAACAATTCCTGCTATTTTTGATGGTAAATCTTCAATATTGAAATGACTAATTAGCTTTATTCCTGACTGTCCTGATATGAGTTTTTTCCAATTGGTCTCAACTGAACAACCAAGTGGAGTGATCAGTCCCATTCCGGTTACAACTACTCTTCGCATAATTTTAAATAATAATTATTATGAAGTTTGTTTTTGAATAAAATCTACGGCATCCTTAACAGTAATAATTTTTTCTGCTGAACTATCTGGTATCTCACAATTAAATTCTTCTTCAAATGCCATGACTAATTCAACTGTATCTAAACTATCTGCGCCTAAATCTTCAATGAATTTTGCATTATCTTGAATTTTACTTTCAGAGATACCTAAATGGTTAACTATAATTTTTTTCACTCTGTTTTGAACATCGTCTGCCATAAAAAATAAACCTATACAAAAAAATTATCAATAACAAAAATATACAATAAAAATAAGAAAATTAAACCATTAACATACCGCCATTAATGTTAATAGTTGACCCTGTTATAAAAGAAGCTTTTTCGCTTGTCAAGAACGCAACACATCTAGCCACATCATCGGGCGTTCCCACTTTCCCAACTGGTATTTTTTTTAACATTAAATCTTTTTGTTCTTTTGACAAAGCTTGGGTCATAGGACTTTCTATAAATCCTGGTGCTATACAATTAACGGTTATCCCTCTAGAAACTACTTCCAAAGCAAGAGATTTATGCATTCCAATCATTCCTGCTTTAGAAGCTGCATAATTTGCCTGTCCAGCATTACCTCCTACTCCAATAATTGAACTTATTCCAACAATTCTACCCCATCTTTGTTTAATCATTGATTTAATAACCATTTGCGAAAGTTTAAAGGCTGCCGTCAAATTTAACTGAATCACTTTATTCCATTGTTCGCTTGACATTCTTATAGATAATGCATCTTTATTTATTCCTGCATTATTGATTAAAATATCTACTTTTTTAAACTTTTTTATTGATTGATCACATAAACTATTAAAATCTTTATCTTTTGATAAATCTGCAATTACTGATAAATAATCATTAGACAAAGATTTTGATAATTTAGTAATTTTTTCTAAATTGGTTCCTGTTAATATAATTTTACATCCTAAACCATCAAGATGTTTTGCAATTGCGCTACCTATAGCTCCTGAGGCACCTGTTATTAAAACAATTTTATTTTTTAAATTTGTGTTATCCATTTAAATTTACTTATTAAAATTATCCATATCATCTGGATTTTGTATAGAAAAACATTCCCCATTTTTAATAATTTTTTTTACTAAACTTGTTAAAACATTTCCAGGACCAATTTCAAAAAATTTATCTACATGGGGATAGGGCCCCGACTCATTTGCCATAGATTCTATAATTTCTCTCCATTTCACTGTGCTAATTATTTGTTTGGACAACAAAACAGGAAACTTTTCTTTTTGATTACTAGGAGAACCATTGACATTGAAATATACTATTGGTTTTGGAGAAGAAAAAGATATGCTTTTCAATTTTTTTTCCATTTGATCAGCTGCTTGCTTCATCAAGGAACAATGAAAAGGCGCACTAACTTTCAAATCTATAGTAAGTTTTGCCCCCTCTTTTTTTGCGTGGTTTTTAAATTCATCCACTGCATATTTGTCGCCGCTTATTACAACTTGTCCATTGGAATTATCATTAGCTAACTCGCACACACCTTTATGCTCAAAATTATTAATTAATTTTCTTAGATGATCAATTTCTAAACCAATAATAGCTGTCATTTTTCCATTTCCAGATTTATCAGATTTACTCATCAACTGTCCTCTATATTTAACTAATTTTACAACAGATTCTAAGTCTATAGCACCAGATGCATATAAAGCAGTATATTCTCCTAATGAATGTCCTGCTGTAGCACAACAAAATTTTGGTATATCAATATTTTTGTAAGCTTTTATAACTTCTAACATTGCTATACTAGTTGTAAGTATAGCAGGTTGTGCATTTTCAGTTCTTGTAAGTAACTCATCAGAACCTTCAAATATAATTTTTGATAATGGTTCGTCTAAAATTTGATCAACTTTTTGAAAAATTCTTTTTGCTTCAGGATAAGTGTCATACCACATCTTACCCATGCCAACTTTTTGTGATCCTTGCCCCGGAAATATAAATACTCTCATATTCAACTTTCTGTTGATGTTTACATCTTTTTAGAGTAAATAAACCATTATTTTTAAAATAATATTATAAAAAAAGTATGGCATTATATGAATTAGTTTTTATTGTAAGGCAAGAGGTGTCACCTGTAAGAGCTAAAGAATTAGCTAAGAAAATCAATGATTTTGTTAAATCAAAGGGTGGTGATGTAAAAAAAGAAGAATATTGGGGTTTTAGAAGCCTCGCGTATGAAATAAAAAAAAATAAAAAAGGTCACTATCTTTTTTTTGTAATTAACTCGTCTGCTTCTTGTATGTTGGAATTAAGCAACCAAATTAAATTAACTGAAGAGATAATAAGGCACGTTATCATGCGAATTAAAGAAAAACAATATTTTAAAGAACCAACAGAAATGATAACCGATGAAAACAATGATTAAATTGCAAAAAAAATACTTAAAAACAGATAAAAGACCTTATGATTTCAGACAAAGATCTTGTCCGCTGTCTGGAAAAAATGCACCAAGAGTTGACTATAAAAACTTAAAACTGCTTAAAAAGTTTACTTCTGAAAGAGGTAAAATATTACCTAGAAGAATCACTTCTGTTTCAACAAAAAAACAAAAGGAGCTATCAAAGGCAATTAAAAGAGCAAGATTTCTAGCGCTTTTACCTTATATAAATAAATAAAATGGATGTAATTTTAATTGAAAATATTGAAAAATTAGGAAAAATTGGAGATGTGGTAAAGGTTAAAAGTGGCTATGCAAGAAATTATCTTTTACCACAAAAAAAAGTTTTACGAGCTAATGAAGAAAATTTAAAGATTTTTGAAGAAAAAAAATCTCTTATTGAATCGGAAGAAAAAAAAAGAAAAGAAAAATCAATTGAAATAGCAAAAAAAATTAAAGATGCTGAATTTACTATAATAAGAAATGCTAGTGAGAATGATCAATTATATGGCTCTGTTACATCTAAAGATATAATTAAAGAAATAAAAAATATTAAAAATATAGTTTTTTTGAATGAGCAAATTAATTTAAAAAATCAGATTAAAAATCTAGGTGTACATAAAATTGAAATATCAGTTTATACAGATATAAAAGAAAAAATCTTAATAAATGTAGCCAAAACAAAAGAAACTGCATCCTTACAACTAAAAGAATATAAAAATCCAAAAAAAGATAAAAATATTAAGTCCAAAATAAATATTAAAACTTTGAAAAAAACAAAAGTTGATGATGTAAAAAAAGATTTAAATACTAAAGATTTGGTAAAGGAAATTGAGAAAAAGAATATAAAACAAAAATCTTTAAGTAAAAAAGAAAAAAAAATTGGGAAAAAGAATGTGAAACAAGCTTCGTCAACTAAAGAAAAAAAAGAAAAATTGAGAAAAAACAAATAAATTACTACTTATTCACAACTTTTTTTAGTTATCCCTATGTTTCACACCCTAGGGCATAAATATTCTTTAAAAATGTGATATATTAATTCTTTTTTACTTTCAATGATTACAGAAATAAAAAAAATCAAAGAGGAAGAAAAGAATCTTCGAATTCTACCAATGAACTTGGAGGCTGAGCAAGCTTTATTAGCTTCTTTGTTAACTGATAACAAGACTTATGAAAAAGTATCTGATTTTTTAAGGCGCAATCATTTTTATGATGATATTAATAGTAAGATATATGAGGGTATATCAAAATTAATTGAAAATAGTCAATTAGCTGATCCATTAACATTAAAAAATTATTTTATTCAAAAAAATGAATTGGATTTAATAGGTGGAGATAATTATCTAATTGAACTAGCTAAAAACTCAACTGTTTTATCTAATGTAAATGAATATGGAAAATTAATTTATGACTTATTTCAACGTAGAGAAGTTATAAAAATATCTGATAATATTATAAATGAGGCGCATTCTTTTGATTTGGAAACTAATGCTTCAGAAATAATTGAAAAGGCAGAAAGCGAACTTTTTAATCTTTCCTCAACTGGTGAAACTGGTAAAGATTTACAAAATTTTTCAACATCCCTCGCACAAGCAATAAATAGTGCTGAATTGGCATATAAAAGAGAAGGACATTTATCTGGAATAGCAACAGGTTTTACTGATTTAGACCAATTACTTGGTGGATTGCATAAAACTGATTTAATAATACTTGCCGGAAGACCATCGATGGGAAAAACTGCACTTGCTACAAATATTGCTTTTAAAATGGCTAATATCAGTTCTTTTGATGATAAGGATAAAAAAAATGTAATTGGTTTCTTTTCATTAGAAATGTCATCAGAACAATTAGCAACAAGAATTTTAGCAGAAGATACTTCTATATCGTCAGAAAAAATAAGAAGAGGCGAAATGAATTCTAATGATTTTCAAAAAATAATTAAATCTAGTCAAAAATTAGGAGAGATATCATTATTTATTGATGATAGTCCTAATTTGTCTATTGCAGCTCTTAGAACAAGAGCCAGGAGATTAAAAAGAAAACATAATTTAAATATTATTGTTATAGATTATCTTCAACTTTTACGTCCAACTAGAGAAAGATATGACAATCGGGTACTGGAAATTGCTGAAATAACACGAAATTTAAAAGCTCTAGCAAAAGAACTAAGTATTCCCGTTCTTTGTCTTTCCCAATTATCAAGACAAGTTGAACAAAGAGATGATAAAAGGCCACAATTATCAGATTTAAGAGAATCAGGTGCAATTGAGCAGGATGCAGATGTTGTTATGTTTATATATAGAGAGGAATATTATTTGGAAAGAAAAGAACCAACACCAGGTTCTGAAG
>PTKQ01000025.1 GCA_002937815.1 Alphaproteobacteria bacterium MarineAlpha6_Bin2
TATAAAATATTAATTCAATTAATAGAGGCTTCAGGACCACTTAAAAAGAATATTAAAAAAATAAAAAAAATAAAATTAGGAATTAATGCACAAAAAGAAATGCAAAATTTTATCAATATTTCAAATATTTTATTGAAAAAATTTAACAAATATAACTTTTCAATAGATCTTCTTGAACAAAGAGGTTTCGAGTATCATTCGGGAGTAACCTTTAGTATTTTTTGTATAAATTCAAAAAAAGAAGTATGCAGAGGAGGACGTTACTTTACATCAGAGAATGAACATGCGGTAGGTTCTACTTTTTTTCTTAATCAGTTTTTTCAATTTAATAAAAAAGTGAAAGAAAAAAATAATAAAATTTTGATCCCATTTAAAAATTTATTAGATAAAAATATTTCTAAATTAAGAAAAAAAGGATGGATAACAATTCAAAATATAGACAACAAACTTAATGATGAAATAGCTAAATCATATGATTGCAAATTTATTCTTAAAGGTGGAAAAATAAAAAAAATTTGATAGATAGAATGAAAAATTTAACGATAGTGGGCGCTCAATGGGGAGATGAAGGAAAAGGTAAAATTGTAGATTATTTTAGTGATAAATTTGATGTTGTTCTTAGGTTTCAGGGTGGCAACAATGCAGGACATACAATAGTAATTAATGATACAAAATTTATTTTAAGCATTTTACCATCGGGCTTAATAAGAAACAAATTATGTGTAATTGGAAGTAATACTGTTATTGATCCTATCCACTTATTTAAAGAAATAGATTTATTAAAAAAAAAAAAAATCATTGTTAATAATAAGAATTTGAAAATAGCTAATAATGCATCATTGCTTTTACCCTTTCATTCTTTAATTGACAAAACAAGAGAGAAACTACTGTCCAAAGAGAAAATAGGAACTACAGGAAGAGGAATAGGTCCTTGCTACGAGGATAAAATAGGTAGAAGAGGTATAAAAATTTGTGATTTAGAAGATATTAATTTTTTAAAAGTAAGATTAAAAAATTTAATAAAATTCCATAACATTTTTTTAAAAAACTTTTCTAAAACAAAAATTTCTTTTAATAAAACTTTTAAATTTTTACAATCTATAAAAAAAAAACTTCTATCTTATTCGGTTGATTTAAACGAACTTGTCAACAGCAAAAAATTTTTAAACAAAAAACTTTTGTTCGAAGGAGCCCAAGGATTAATGTTAGATATTGATTATGGAACTTTTCCTTATGTAACATCTAGCAATACATTACCAGCAAACGCCGCATCAAGTATTGGATTAAATCATAAAAAACTAGGACATATATTAGGTATTGTTAAAGCCTATACAACAAGAGTAGGAGAAGGCCCGTTTCCAACCGAGGTCAAATCACAGTTGGGGCTAGATCTTGCAAAAAATGGTAATGAATTCGGAAGTGTAACAGGAAGACCAAGAAGATGTGGATGGTTTGACGGTGTTCAATGTAAAAAGTCAGTTAATATTGCTGGAATTGATTCACTTGTATTAACTAAAATTGATGTTTTAGATAATTTCAAAGAAATAAATATTTGTTACCAATATAAATTAGGTAACAAAACTTTCGATATTATGCCTAACTCTTTTTCAATGTTAAATAAAGTTAAACCTAAGTATTTAAGTATTAAAGGTTGGAGATGTAAAACTCATGGAATTACAAATATAAAACAACTACCAAATCAAGCAAAAAAATTTATTAAAATTATTGAAAAATTAGTTGGCGTTCCAATAATTTTAGTATCTACTGGGCCAGATAGAAAGAACATCATTAAATTGAAGTAATTTTAGATTGATCTAAGGTACTCAGAAGCATCTTGCCTTTCTAGATTCTTCTTAACTAGTAAATTTTTGACAGACTTCTTTAATTTTTCAAATGCTCTAACTTCTATTTGTCTAACTCTTTCTCTTGATATTTTATAATGATTACTTAAATTTTCCAATGTTTTTGGTTTATCTTTAAGTCTTCTTTCGATCATAATAAATTTTTCTCTTGGTGATAAAACATTTATAGCTTCAATTAATAAATCTTTTCTTTGCATCAGTTCTTGTGAATTAGATATTAATATTTCTTGATCAGGTTTATCATCAACTAACCAATCTTGCCATTCACCTTCACCATCTACTTTTAATGGTGCATTTAATGAATGATCTGGTCCTGATAGTCTTCTATTCATATCTGTTACTTCTTTTTTTGTAACATTTAAATTTTTTGCTATTTTATTGACATTATCTGGCAACATATCTCCTTCTTCATAAGCTTTTAAACTAGTTTTCATTTTTCTTAAATTAAAAAATAGCTTCTTTTGAGCAGCAGTGGTGCCCATTTTTACTAAGGACCAACTATGTAGAATATACTCTTGTATTGATGCCCTTATCCACCACATAGCATATGTTGCTAATCTAAATCCTCTTTTATAATCAAACCTTTTTATAGATTCTAGCATTCCTATGTTTCCTTCTGCAATTAATTCACAGATTGGTAATCCATAACCCTTATAACCAATTGCAATTTTTGCAACCAATCTTAAGTGACTAGTAACCATAATATGTGCTGCATTCAAATCTTTCTTTTTTTGCCATTTTTTAGCTAATTCTGTCTCATATTTTGGTTCAAGTAGAGGAAATTTCCTTATTTCTTGCAAATACTTATTTAGACCATCATCTGAGAAAATTTTAGGCAACCTTTTGAAAAGTGCTGTCATAATTATAATCCGTAAAAAAATTAATAGAATCTCATAGTTATATATCGATTCTTATATCATTTATAAGATATTTAACTTATCCACAGTTTCTCATAATTTTAATGAGAAATCAAGTTTTTAAATTGATTTTAATAACAATAGTAACTTATTGATATCACTAGGTAATTTTGTATTGTAAGAAAGGGTTGTTTTTTTTGTCGGATGAATGAAGCCTAAAAAATAGGCATGTAATGCCTGTCTTTTAAATGAAATTAACCTTTTTTTTATAGATTTATCCACATTTTTTAAAAGTTTTATTTTCTTTTTTCCATACTTTTGATCACCTATTAATGAATTTCCTGAACTTGATAAATGAACTCTTATTTGATGTGTTCTTCCTGTTAAGAGTTTACATTCTATTAAAGATGCAATATTGGAAAAATTTTGCTTTACATTAAAATAAGTTATAGCTATTTTTCCACCTTTTTCTAATATTGAAAATTTTTTTCTATTTTTTGGATTTCTACCAATATTTGAGATATATTTTCCTGTTTTTTCTTTTAAAAGACCCCATACTAGAGCCAAATAAAGTCTGTTTACTTTTTTTTCTTTAAATTGATTTTGTAGATTAGCGTGTGCAGTATTATTTTTTGCTACTAGCATTAGACCGCTAGTATCTTTATCAAGTCTATGAATTATACCAGGTCTATCATTACCTGATAAATTAGAAAGATTCTTTTTACTACAGTGTTGTAATAAGAAACTTACAAGCGTTTTATCTTCATGGCCCGCTCCTGGATGAACAGTTAAACCATATGGTTTATTTAATACAATAATATCTTTATCTTCATGTAAAATTTTTATATTTTTATAGTCCATTATTAAAAATAGTAAAAATGAAATTTTTAAAGTTTATTGTTATTTTAATGGGAATACTAATTTTTTTAGGAACAACAGCCATCATATATATTGTTTTTGATAAATTAAGTTCTAAGCAAATATTTAGTGATGATAAAAATCATAACATAAATAATTTAGATTTAAACGAAGGTTCTGAAATAATAAGCTCTAATATTTTAGATGATAAATTAATATTAGTAATTAAATTAGATAAAGCTTATAAAATAGTTATTTATGATTTAAAAAAAAACAAGAAAATCAATGTTATAAATATAAAATAATTGTCCCTTTCGTCTAGTGGCCTAGGACGTTGCCTTCTCAAGGCAAAAACACGAGTTCAAACCTCGTAAGGGACACCAAAAGATATATATAAAATGAGAAAAATACTAAATATATTTGTTTTATTACCCTTTATTATTATTTTGAATAATTGTAGCAGTTTAACACTATCAAGTTTTATAGATTACTTTAATTATTCCAAAACAGGCGTTGATGTTCTTTCATATTCCATTACAAATAAAACAACAACTGATCACGCTTTATCTTATTTTTTTGGTAAAGATTGTTCAATGGCTAGAACTATTAAGTTAAAAGCAATATGTGAAGAAGTAAAAAAGGATAACGGGTATAAAAACGAATATTTAAATAAAAATAAAATTAAGAAATACGTAAATCGTAAAAATATTTATCAAAAGAAAAAAATAATTAAAGTCCCTTCAATGGCATATGATTTTAAATAAATTTTATATTTGCTTTTTTTTTATATTTAATTATTTTGTTTAATCAAAAAATATCATGATAAAGATAACAAATTTAACAAAAAAGTTTGATGATTTTGTAGCTGTTGACAACCTTACTATGAATGTTAACAAAGGAGAGGTTCTAGGTTTTTTAGGTCCAAATGGAGCTGGAAAATCAACAACTATGAAAATGATTACAGGATTTATTAAACCTACTAGTGGCCATATAGAAGTAAATAATATGGATATAGAAAAAAACCCAATCGAATGTAAACAACTTATTGGCTATCTTCCCGAAGGAGCACCTTTATATGGGGACATGACACCAAAAGATATGTTAAAATTTGTTTCCTCAATTAGAGGAATGAGTGGAAAAAGATTTAAATCAGCATTTGATGATATAGTTGTCCAGACTCAAATTACAGATGTTATAAACCAGCCAATAGAAACTCTTTCAAAAGGATATAAAAGAAGAGTCGGATTAGCACAAGCACTAATACATGATCCTGAAATTTTAATTCTTGATGAGCCAACTGATGGATTAGACCCAAATCAAAAACATCATGTAAGAAACTTGATTAATGAAATGGGTAAGAAAAAAGCAATAATTATTTCAACCCATATACTCGAAGAAGTTGATGCTGTTTGTTCTCGAGCAGCTATTATTGCAAAAGGAAAACTATTAATTGATAAAAAACCTAAAGATTTAAGAAAAGGTAATAAAAACAAAGATTTAGATAGTATATTTAGAGAAATTACTTTAGGTAGAAAAAAAGAAGAATAGTATCAAAATGACTATTTTAATAAATATAATAAAAAGAGAATTATCAAGCTACTTTTCGACACCGTTAGCTTATGTTTTTATAGTAATTTTTCTTGCTTTGATAGAATCACTTACATTTTATGTTGGAAACTTTTTCGTTAGAGGACAAGCTGATTTAAATTCTTTTTTTGTATTTCATCCATGGGTTTATATTCTACTAATTCCTGCGGTAACGATGCGTTTGTGGGCTGAAGAAAGGAAAACTGGAACAATCGAGTTATTAATGACATTGCCTTTGTCAACAACGCAGGCAGTCCTAGGAAAATTTATAGCCGCTTGGCTTTTTATACTTGTTGCTTTAGTTCTAACATTTCCAATATGGATTACGGTTAATTACTTAGGCGATCCAGATAATGGAGTAGTTTTTGCTGGCTATATTGGAAGTTTATTTATGGCAGGAGCATACTTATCTATTGGATCCTGTATATCTGCAATAACAAAAAATCAAGTTATAGCATTTGTTATTGGAACAACTGTTTGTTTCTTATTCACTATGACAGGAGTAGATCTTGTTTTAAACTTTTTTAAACTCTGGGCTCCTGATTTTTTAGTAAATACTATTTCTTCTATGAGTTTTTTAACCCATTTTGACTCAATTACAAAGGGCGTTATTGAAATACGAGATTTTCTTTTTTATTTAAGTGTTATTATTTTTTGGATTTTTTTAAATATTGTAATAGTTGAGTATAAAAAATTTAATTAGGGATGATTTATGTTTTTAAATAATTTTCTAGAAAACGAAAAGAAGCTACCAATAATTATCATTTTAGCAATTATT
>PTKQ01000026.1 GCA_002937815.1 Alphaproteobacteria bacterium MarineAlpha6_Bin2
TCATGGAATTCTAAAACATGGAATGATTATATTTTAGCTTCAAGAATATGTAGTTGGATACATCATTATGATTTTTTCTTTTTAACATCTAATGATAATTTTAAAAAAATATTTTTTAAATCAATTTCAAAACAAGTTAATCATTTAATTAAAAACTTTTCTTATCTTAAAAAAAATTCGGAATTAATGAGAGTTATTAAAACTTTAATATATGTTAGCATATGTATACCACATAAAGATTCTTTATATCAAATAGCAATTTTTAATTTAAAGACAGAAATATCTAAACAAATTTTAAAAGACGGTTGTCATTTTCAAAGAATTCCAAAAATACATATGGAAGTACTCTATGATTTAATTGACATTAGATCAATTTTGAAAGCATCAGGTAAAAAAGTCTTTAAGGATTTACAAAATGCTATAGAAAAAATGTCTGTGGTTAACTATTTTTTTTTGCATAAAGACAATTTAACTTTGTTCAATGAATCAGGGAATGTTGATTCTTCATTTGTATGTGAGATAATTGACCATATCCCAAAGCCTAAAAAAATACCAAGGGAACTAAGCGAATCTGGTTTTCAAAGAATTGATACAAAAGATACTGTTGTAATTGTAGATTGCGGTATACCTCAAAATTATAATGCAACATATAAAACACATGCTTATACAGCAGGTTTTGAAATTAGTTACAAAAAAAAAAGGGTTATTATTAATTCAGCACCTGGTTTGAAAGGGAATATTAGTAAATCAACTGCTGCTCACTCAACATTAACTCTAAATAACACTAACGCTTATAAAATATTAAGTAATGATCATTTATCACGTATTCCTGAGTCAATTAAAGTCAAACGTGTGGAACGCTATAATTCAAATTTAATAGAAATAGAAAACTATAGTTATAAGCAACAATATGATTCAATACATAAACGTCTTTTATATGTAGATAAAAAAGGAACTGACATCAGAGGAGAAGAAAATATTTATTGTCCTTATGAATTAGTTTATGACATAAGATTTTATTTAGACCCGTCTGTTAAAACATCACAAATTAATAATGGAAAAGCTATTTTACTTAAACTCCCAAATGGAACTGGTTGGAAATTTATATCATCTCTTGATAAAATTAATTTAGTATCAAGCAGGTATATGGAAATAAACAAACAACCTAAGAACAACGAACATATATTGATAACAGGTAAAACGATGGAATTAATTACTATTATTAAATGGTCTTTAAAAAAATATTAAAATGGAAGAATTAATCATTGCTTCAATATTTAGTTTTTTATTTACTCTCATCGGAACAAAATACTTGAAAGAATATCTAGAAAGGAAAAAAATCTTCGACATTCCTAATAGAAGAAGCAGCCATACAAAACCTATTCCAAAAGGTGGGGGATGGATAATAGTTTTATGCATTATCGTAGTAAAATTTTTCTCAGAAGGGGGATTTAGTTTGCCTTCATTTGCAATGTATTTATCAATTATAGGTTTGGCAATACTATCTTGGATTGATGATATTAAAAATGTAAGAGTAATTACAAGATTGCTTTTTCAATTTCTAATTATTTTTCTACTATTTTTTTCAATTACTGGTGCTGGTTTTGCTATATATACAAACTTTTTTGTAACTTTGTTGTTTGTTTGGTTTATAAACATTTTTAATTTTATGGATGGGATAGATGGAATCACTCCATCAGTAACTATTACTCTAATTTTAGGAGTTTTGGTAATAAGAAGCCTAGAACTGTATCCTACTAATTGGATATTTGAATTTGGAATCATATTTAGTTGTTTGGCCTTTCTTTTTTGGAACTGGCATCCTGCAAAAATATTCTTAGGAGATGTAGGAAGCATATCTTTAGGATTTGCTTGTGGTACATTGTTGTTAACACCTATAATTTACGGTAAATGGGAAGTAATAAGTTTAATAATGTACTATGTTTTAGATACTTCACTTACTTTAATAAACCGATTTATGGCAGGCAAAAAAGTCTGGCAAGCACACAGTGAGCATTATTACCAAAAAGCTGTTCGATCTGGTATGAGCCACTCGCAAGTTGTCAGTTTAATCATAACATTGCAAGCGCTCATAATTGCAACCTGTTATTTTATAGAAAATCCTTATCTAGTTGTCTTTTTGGCGTTCTTAGAGAGTGCGGGATTAATTATTTATTTTTCTTCAAAATATAAAAAGAGTACCTAATATATATTACATGTTTTCTTTTTTTAGAAATAAGGCCAATCTTGTTTATCTACATGATATTTTTCTAACCGCCATATGCTTTAATTTATCTATATTTTTAAGATTAGGTTCAGAGTTTAATTCTATTTCTTCCACTGTCATAGGATATGGCACTTTATTAATAACGGTGGTTGGAGCTATCGTATATAGGGCGACAGGCCTTTACAAAGGTATTTGGCGATATGCCTCTATAAATGATTTAATCAATATCATAAAAGCGTCCAGTATGACAATAGCAGCTTTTTTAGTTTTGATGTTTACTATTACTAGATTGGAAAATTTTCCAAGATCAGTTTTATTTATAAACTGGTTTGTTCTTATACTGTCGCTATCAGGTGCAAGAGCAATTTATCGATTATACAAAGATAAAAAATTTGTACTAGGTTCTATAAAAAATACGGAAAATTCCATTCCTACACTTTTGATTGGAGCGACTGATAGAGCAGAATTGTTTATTAGAGAAATAACCAGAAACAATAATCAAACTTATAATGTAGTGGGGATTGTAGACATAAATAAAAATAGAGTGGGGCGATTCATAAGGGAAGTTGAAATTCTTGGATCTATATTGGAAATATCTAAGATTATTAAAACGTTAGAAAAAGAAAATAAACGACCCCAAAAGATTCTAATTGCAAATGATGATATTGAAGGAAATATTGTTCGAAACCTTTTAACTTTTGCAGATAAAACAGGAATATCTCTTGCGAGACTTCCAAAAATAACAGATTTGGAAAGTGATTTAAATGATGAGAAGCTAAAGATTAAACCAATCGATGTTTTTGATCTGTTATCAAGACCACAATCACTTCTAGATAGAAATGCAATGAAAAATTTTATATATAATAAAAAGGTCCTTGTTACAGGAGCTGGAGGAACAATTGGAACAGAATTATGCAATCAAATTATAAATTGTAATCCTAAAGAAATTATTCTTTTAGATAACTCTGAATATTTTTTATATCAAATAGAAAAAGATTTAGAGGAAAAAAATATAAAAATTAAAATAAATTCTTACTTAGCAGATGTCAAAGATACTAAAAGAATAGACGATATTTTCAAAGAGAAAAAACCTGAGATCGTGTTCCACGCTGCGGCGTTAAAACATGTGCCAATAGTTGAAAAAAATCCTATAGCGGGAATTTTGACCAATGTATTAGGAACAATCAACATTGCAGAATCCTGTAAAAAACATGGTGCTTTAGAAATGGTGCTAATTTCAACTGACAAAGCTGTAAATCCATTTAGTGTTATGGGTGTAACAAAAAGAATTAGTGAAAAATATTGTCAAAGTATCACAAATACTACAAAAACTAATTTTAAAATTGTAAGATTTGGCAATGTTCTTGGATCAACCGGATCTGTTGTTCCATTATTTCAAAAACAATTGGAGAATGGAGGTCCTCTTACAGTCACTCACCCTAAAATGAAAAGATATTTTATGACTGTAAGGGAAGCTGTTGAATTGGTAATACAATCTGTTGCTTTAGAAAACAAATCAAATAAAGGAAAAATTTTTGTCTTAGAAATGGGCCAGCCAATAGCAATTAATGAAATAGCAGAACAAATAATTAGATTAGCAGGATTAAGGCCATATAAAGATATTAAAATAAAATATATTGGTTTAAGAGCAGGTGAAAAAATTCAAGAGGAATTACATTACAAAAGCGAAAAATTTTTAAAGACTAAAAATAAATCTATTTTTATAGTTAAACCAAAGGTTGAATCACATCAAAAATTATCCAAAATGATTACAAATTTAATTAATTTAGCAAAAGAAGGAAAAATAGAAGAATGCTATAAAGTTATGTCAATAATTGTATCAGAATATAAAAGAAACAAAGTAGAAAATTTACAATACAAAAGGATTGTCCAATAAAATAAAAATAAAAAGAGTAATAATTTCAGTTTTTGATAAAACAAAGATTTTAAAATTATCTAACTTTTTGATAAGTCAAAATATAGAAATATATTCTACGGGTGGAACTTATAATTTTTTAAAGGAAAATAATATCAAAGTTAAAGAAGTGTCCGATTACACAAAATCACCTGAAATATTGGGGGGGAGAGTTAAAACATTACATCCAAAAATTCATGGGGGGATCCTTGCCGAAAGAAATTCATCTGAACATTTAAAGGAAATAAAAAAAAATAAAATCCATTTGATAGATCTAGTGGTCGTTAATTTATACCCTTTTAAAAAAACTGTTTCTGTAAATAGTTCAATAAAAAAATGTGTAGAAAATATTGACATTGGAGGCCCCACAATGATTAGGGCGGCTGCAAAAAATTATAAATTTGTAACTACAATAATTACCCCAGATGATTATGAAATGATTATAGACGAAATGAAAAAAAATAAAAATACAATTACTAAAAAAACAAGATTAAAACTTGCAACAAAAGCATTCAATGAAATTTTTCTATATGATATGGACATAAGAGATTGGTTTGCCAAAATTGAAAAGAAAAAAAATGAAAATTTTTTCATTCAATCTAAGCTTATAAAAAATTTAAGGTATGGAGAAAATCCAAAACAAAAAGCAAGTATTTATCAAGACACTTCGATAAAAGGTAAGGATAATTTATTTTTTAACATGAACATTATTCAAGGAAAAGAAATTAGTTACAACAATATAAATGATATACAAGCAGGGTGCCTGTTAACTGACGAAATAAATGATAGTTGTGTAACAATTATCAAACATGCTAACCCATCTGGTGTGTGTAAAGATAAAAATTTAATTACAGCATATAAAAAGGCCTTAGCATGTGACCCTGTGAGTGCCTTTGGAGGTATAATTGTAATTAACGGAAAAATTAATAAAATACTTGCAAAAGAAATATCAAAACAATTTGTAGAAATAGTTGTAGGAAAACAAATAGATGAGGATGCAAAAAAGGTTTTTGCAAATAAGAAAAAACTTATCTTAATTGAATTAAGATCTTTTAAATCATTAAGGCCAAAACAGGAAATTAAATCTCTATCTAATATATTTCTAATTCAAACACCAGATAACATATGTGCAAAAAAAAATGATTTAAAATTTGTTACAAAAAAGAAAGCAAATAATAGTATGATAAATGATCTTTTATTTGCTGAAAAAGTCTGCAAATACGTAAAATCTAATGCTATAGTTTATGTAAAAAATAATGCAACTCTTGGAATTGGTGCGGGTCAAATGAATAGATTGGATTCTGCAAAAATTGGTTCTCAAAAAGCTAAAGAATTTTTTAACAAGAATGTTTTAAAAGGATCTATTGTTGCTTCTGATGCTTTTTTCCCTTTCCCTGATAGTATTGATATTTTTGGGAAAATTGGAGTTAAAGCTATAATCCAACCGGGCGGTTCTATAAAAGATCATGATGTTATTAGAAGAGCCAATAAATATAATATTGCAATGGTCTTTACTAATATGAGACATTTCAAACATTAAAAACTTTGAAATAAATTTGATTCAATAAAAGTGCCAATTTTTTTTACTTCACTTTATTAAAAAATGAAAAAAGCTATATTATTTTGTTATCATGGTTCAAAAGACACAAGGGGAAGAGCAGACACTAAAA
>PTKQ01000027.1 GCA_002937815.1 Alphaproteobacteria bacterium MarineAlpha6_Bin2
CAATGTAATTAATAAAATAAAAAATATAAATCTTTTTGGATAATTTAAAATCCAATCAATTAAAGAAGTAAACATATTTAAAATTTTATATCAAAAAAAACTATGTTTAAGATTTTTTATTTTTTGATTTATTTATAAATTGATCAATCCACCCAGGATCATTAACGCATCTTCCAAAAGAAATACTTTTACAACACCTTGGTTTATAATATTTATCATGTTTTTTTCTATATTTTTCGTATTCGTTTCCTCTGTAAATATGTTCTAATAGTGTTGCTTGTTGTTCTTTATATGTAAATCTTACTTTCTCACTATCATTAGTATCTTCAAAAGCATTATTATAATCTTGCCAAAAATGTACTAATTCATGTAATAAAATCGTTCTTATGCAAAGATTATTAACTGGATCAACCCCTTCGATAAGATACAAAACTTCTTTACCATTGATCTGGTTTTTTGTTGGATACCAACCTACAATCGCGCATGGTTTCCCGCATGCTTTTTGTGATAATTTTTTTTGAGACTCAAATTTTATCTCTGGAAGATAATTAGGCATTTGATAATTTGCTCCAATTGAACCTAAATGAGCATTAATCCAAATAAAAAGTGCTGTCATCGTAGAATGTAAGGGATCCATAAAAAATATAAAAATTTAATTTAAAATCAATACTTCACCTTTGCCTGCACAAGAAATATCACCCACAAATTTCGTAACATAATTTGTAGGAAAAATATTTTTAAATTCACTATTTAATTTTTCTAAATAAAACTGATATATTTTTAAAAATAAATAATTATTTTTTCCACTATATTGAAAGCATGATGGAAGTATACATTTCTTCTTTAAAATAATCGTTCCTCTTTTCATTAAAAGACCTAGATTAGATCCTATTTTTCCATTTATAATTATTGTTCCTGCAATCATTTGCGAAGCAATATAGTTTTTGACATCCCCTTTAACAAAAATAACCCCTGCTCTCATCTTAAATGCCAAACGGTTACCGGCGTGTCCTTGAACAAAAACTCTGCCACCAGACATTCCTATTTTTTCTTCTTGATTAGGGCTACCTAAGTAATCCCCGACATTTTTTTTTATTAAAATATCACCTCCTTTTAATGAACATGCTGTAAAATTACCTGATGATCCATTAATTATTATTTTTCCATTTTCCATTTTGTTTCCAAGATACTCCCCAACATTTCCATTCACAATAATTTCTCCTTCTTTCATAGAATCACCAATATAATCACACTTACTAAGATTGCCTTTAAAAACAATTCCTTTATTTAACTTTCCTTGAAAAGAAAAAAAATCAGATAATTTTTTTTCTTCATTTCCATAAAAAATATTTATGTTCTTTAAGTTGTTTTGTTTATTTTTTATTTTATCAGGAACAATAGCACTGAGATTTAAACGAAAAATTAATTTTTTTTTTAATCTCAAAATTAAATAACTCATGTCATTATTTTCCTTAAATGAAAATGGTATTTTCCTAGTTTGCCACCATAATTACCAGCAGAAATAGCCAAAATTCCTTTATTAGATTTTCTACAAACTGAAATAATTCCTTTTTTTATTGCTTTAATAATGTCTTCTTGATAAATGCCATCAATAACAATCTCTAAAACTGATTCGATCTCTTTATTTAAATTTGTTTTTGTTAATCCTTTTAAAGTCGGGCAATAAACATCATTAATCGAAGCAATAAGATTTTTATATTTAGAACCTACTTTAGAGCCTGAACGAACTATGCCACCAGGAAAAGGTAAAATAATATTTTCAACTTTGTTCATCTCTTTTACTGCGATCTCGCTAGCTTTTAAAACATTCTCTCTTGATGACCCGAGAATTAATATGTTGCCACCGCCTATTGCTGGTACAATACTTGTCTTTTCTTCAATAACAAATTCTCCATCCATAACAGGAATTCTCCAAAAACGTTTATTGCCAATCTTTTTTGATATTTGAAAACCATCCCCAAAATATCGGAGAGATTGTCCTAAACTTATTTTTTCATTGGATTCTAATCCAGAAAAACAAGCTGTTGTGGGTGTTGTTAAAACACATTGCCCTACTCTTCTTAGAACCTGCTTAGCTAGACTTTTGCTGTCCATTGCAAAAAGAAGTACAGATGCCCCTGGTCTCCCATCTGGTGTTAATGTTGCTTTCATTTCTTTTTCAATACCTCCTTCACAACCACAAGCAATTACCGAAGTTGCAAATCCAGTCATGCTTTCAACAGCTTTTAAAACCCAATATTTTGTTTCTGCTGTGATAATAAGCCTTACAGCTTTCATTGGAAATGCCTCAGCAAAAGTATTTTCTATTTTTATTCCATTAATAATCATTTCTATCACATAGAATATTTTCTATTTCTATTCCATGGTCCCAAAGTTCTTGGTTTTGTATTTTAAAATTTTGCATTTTTCTACCAATATATTTTTCAAAGTATGAACTAATTTCTTTTTCAATATTTCTATCATAATCTGTTTGTGCTATATAAAATTTTCCATTAAAAACTTTTTTTATTTTTCCATTTTTTACAACTATTTCACCATCTTTAATAACCATATATGGATTTTCAAACATTTTTTCTTTGTCATCCATTTCAGAATAAACTGTAATATTTGCTTTGGCTCCAATTCCTAAATGACCAGTATTTTTTAGACCTAAAACTTTTGCAGGACCAGCTCTAGTCATAACTGCTATATCATACAAACTATATTCTCTTTTTAGACTTGATAAAATTGAATTTTTTTGAGCATACTTATTAATTTTAGAAAATTCATCATTTCTAAATGATCTATCCATCAACAATTTTATTAATTTAGGATAAGCTGTAAACGCAGCACCATTTGGATGATCGGTTGTTAAATAAATTCTCCAAGGATCTTTAATTAAAAGAAATAATTCTAAACCTATGGCCCATTGAAGAGAATGAACAAAATTTTTATCTTGATATTTAAACGGAACTATTCCACAACCAGCCTCACACTCAATATCTACGCAAATCCATTTTTTTGGATGAGCAAAGTGATGATTTCTATATTGGCTCATTGTATCGGCTGAAGCAGTAACTGTTTGGGCAAACATTATTTGTCCTACATCACAAGTGATATTTTTATTTTTATTAATTTCTTCTGCTAAAATACTTGCGCCTGAAGAAAATTTTCTATCCCCTTCATTATTATATGAGTGATATTGGATATGAGTTAAATGCATAGGTTTGCCTTCTACAGCATTTATTTGTTTTACAGTCGTTTTTATGTTACCAGGAACTCCTAAATTACAACCGTGGACATGTATTGGGTGAGGCGCTTTTAGATCAATTAAAGATTTAGTTAAAACTTTTAGTATTGATCTTGGAGTAATGCCATATTTTTTATTTTTTTCATCAAGGTCTAATTCTCTTTGATTGAATTTAAAAGCATTTATTCCCCCAGGATTTACAATTTTAATTCCTAAACTTTTTGTTGATTGAATTATCCAAGCAACATAATCATTAATTTTTTTTTGATCAGTTTTTTTTTGAATTAATTTTAATAAAAAATCATCATTACTTAAAACTGTATAAGTTCCTTTATCAATTAAAGGTATGTCATTCATTTCAATTATTGCTGATCTAGCATTAGAAGGCAGAGTAGCTGGTTCAAAAACTGTTGTATATCCTAATTTGGCATATTTATATCCTATATGAAAAGAACTACAAGTTCCCAAGCCAGAACCAGATCTTAATTTATTCGAGGATGAATATAAATATTTTCTGTGTTCTTCAGGTAAAAGTAATCTTGCTAAATTAACTTTTCCACCAGCTATATGACTATGAATGTCAATGCCACCAGACATAATGATTTTATTTTTAAGATTAATTATTTTAGATATTTTTTCATTACGCTTAGGTTTATCAATAATTGTTCCATTTTTTATAAATAAATCTTTAATTTTTCCATTAATTTTATTAGTTGGATCGTAGATTCTTGCGTTTTCTAATTTAGTTATCATTGAAATTGTCTCTCTTTCACTTTATTTAAAACTTGATCAACACTTGGTAGTGAAATGTTTCTTACTTTTTTTAACGGCGCTGTAACTACCTTATCTAATCTTATTAAATGGCTATTGTAATCTAATCCTGGTGTACCTACCGGTATAAAAACATCGACATTCTTTTTTTGCGGATGTGTAGGAATACCAATTAAAACAGTTTTAATTTTTTTATTAATAATAATCTTTTTTTCATTAAAAGAATTTATCCATATAACTAAATCTATTTCTTTATTATCTATTAATCTCTTAGTTGAAAATAGGTTAACGTCATGAACTGGAAAACCATTTTGAAAACTAGTTCTAATAGGAAAACCTGTCTGCCACAACATAACCTCGTTAACTGTTAAAATATGATCAGAACCTGATAAAGATAATCCTGAAAATCTTGTAAATTTATTTAACTCTTGAATAAGTAAAGTTATTTCAGTTACAATTAAATCATTAATATTATTATCAAGTTCACTGACAGACCATAAAATAGATCCATAATTTGTTTGTTTTAATAATTTTAAAAAATTTAATAATCTTCTATCTTTTATCTCTAAAACTTCCGAATTAATAGAATTTCTAATTCTAGATAAAAAATTTAACAAGTTAACTGAATCTAATTTAATGTGTTCAAAACTTATTTTTTTTATGTTCTTATATAAAAATTGTGGAACTTTAGATCCAATAAAAACAATTTTTCTTTTTTTTAAATTATTAATTGTATCTTTTGGAAAAATATACTTTTCAAATAACCTAGGTGCAGTATCATAAGATGATTGAATTATAATAATTGTATCCGATCTATTTTTTAATTCTGATAAGGTTAAAAAAAAACCACCTAACTCCTGAACGCTCTTTATATTTTTTACATAACTGTCCCCAGAAAAATGATCAACAATGCACTTATATATATCAGCAATCTCAAGTGTAGCTTTTGTTCCTTTAATATCCGTTCCCATTCCTGCAAATAAAGTGGATTTACTTTTTTTTATTAAAATTGATAGATTTTCAATTGCTTGTGAAATATTAGTTTTTTGTCCATTTATTCTTGGGAATTGTTCTTTAATTTCTCTTTTTAATGAACTTAACAATAATGGGCAACTAGTATTTAATGGTTTAAGATTATTATTTTTAGTTTCTAATTGAATATCGTCACACAACAAAGAACAAAATGGACATGTGAAGTTAATGTTTTTCATATAACAAAAAAAAGAAAAAAAAAAAAATTATTTATCGTATTTTATATACGAAAATCTTTGATCACTTTTAGGCGTGCCTTCTAACGAACTATCTTCTTTGGAAGGATCCCATTGTATAGTATTTTCTATTTTTTTTGCAAGTTCAAAGTCTTTATCTGTTATTCCTTTAGCTGCGTGATTAGTTAAACGAACTTCAACCCATGCATAAGATGCTGTAATATCAGGATGATGCCATGCAGCCTCTGCTAAATGTCCAACTGTATTAATTACCATTAAAGTAGACTTCCAATTTTGAGTTTTATATTTTCTTTTAATCCAATTACCCTCGTAAATCCATAAAGGTAATTCTTTTTTTAGCCTATCATTTATTTCAACTTCGTTATAAACTTTATCATCTTTTCCCATAATTTTTTTCTCATATGTGTTTTCTTATTAAAAATAAAAAAATATACTTATTGATATTCTAATTAAGAATTTTAACGAAATAAATTAAAATTTAAATGTTTAAAAAAAATACTATAGAAATTATTTCACCATCAAGGTTACATT
>PTKQ01000028.1 GCA_002937815.1 Alphaproteobacteria bacterium MarineAlpha6_Bin2
ATATCTTCATTATTATACTTGTAATTTTTTTTTTTACAGATTGACATATCAAATAATATAAAAAAAAATTGGTTAAAATAAATAAAATAATGAAATTAAAACAAAATAGAAGAAATTTTCTTCAAATTTCAACTACCTCAATGGCTATTATAGGTACTGGGCTAGCAATTTGGCCATTTATAGATTCAATGAATCCTTCTGCTGATGTTCTAGCCGTTGGTATGAAAGAAGTTAATTTAGATGGTATTAAAAAAGGGACCAGCCTTACTATTAAGTGGAGGGGAAAACCAGTATTTATTAAACATAGAACAGATGAAGAAATTAAACAAGCACAAGAAACTAATATTGATCAGTTAAAAGATCCTCAAAAAGATCAAGATAGAATAATTTATCCAGAATGGTTGGTTGTTGTTGGCGTTTGTACTCATTTAGGATGTATTCCTTCCGGGCAAAAAAAAAATGATGTCAAAGGAGATTTTAATGGATGGTTTTGTCCATGCCATGGATCACATTATGATTCATCAGGAAGAGTTAGAAAAGGACCAGCTCCAAAAAATTTGCAAGTTCCGAAATATATTTTTATAAACAAGAATAGAATAAAAATTGGATAAATGGCAAAAAAATTTAAAAATAAAACTTTAGCTTGGTTAGATTATAGACTTCCAATATTTAGTGTTTTACGAGAGGCTCTAGTAGACCATCCAACTCCTCGAAACTTGAATTATTGGTGGAACTTCGGATCATTAGCAGGTATTACGCTTTTAATTATGATTGTTTCAGGTCTGGTGTTATCTATGCATTATGTTCCTCACGTTGATCATGCCTTCGATAGCGTTGAGCACATCATGAGAGATGTTAATTATGGATGGTTAATAAGATACATACACAGTGTTGGTGCATCAATGTTTTTCCTAATTGTATATATTCATATTGCCAGAGGCTTATATTATGGATCATATAAATCACCAAGAGAAGTTTTGTGGTGGTTAGGCATTATAATTTTTATGTTAATGATCGTATCAGCTTTTCTTGGGTATACTTTACCTTGGGGACAAATGAGCTTTTGGGGCGCTACTGTAATAACCAACATATTTACAGCTATTCCATTAATAGGAGATAATATAGTTACATGGATTTGGGGAGGTTATTCAATAGATAATCCAACCTTGAATAGATTTTATTCTCTACATTTTTTAATTCCATTTTTAATAGTAGGTGTTGTTTTTTTTCATATAGTTGCATTGCATAAATTTGGTTCTAATAATCCTACAGGAATAGATTTAACAAATAAAAAAGAAACAATACCATTCCATCCGTTTTATTCGATTAAAGATTTTTTTGGTTTTGGAGTATTTTTTACAATTTTTGCTCTATTTATATTTTTTGCACCAAATGTTTTTGGACATCCGGATAACTATGTACCTGCTGATCCATTTATTACACCATCGCATATTGTTCCAGAATGGTACTTTTTACCATTCTATGCCATGTTACGGGCAGTTCCACATAAATTGTTAGGAGTTATTATAATGCTAAGTTCAATTTTTATTCTTTTTGTTATACCTTGGTTGGATACATGTAAGGTAAGAAGTTCAAAGTTTAGGCCTATTTATAAACAGTTTTATTGGATTTTTATTCTTAATTTTTTTATTTTAATGTGGGTAGGATCAAAAGTTCCAGAAGGTTATTATTTAATTATCAGTCAAATTGCAACTATTTATTATTTTTCACATTTTTTAATTATGATGCCACTACTTGGAAAATTTGAAAAAACTTTACCATTACCAGATAACATTTTTATAATGTCCACAAAAAAATAATTTTTTTAAATTTTAAATATGTCCAGAAATATTTTTTTTTATCTAATTTTTTCTTTCTTTTTTTTAATTTTTCTATCATTTAAATCATATTCAGCTGATACTTTATCACTAAAAAAACAAAGTTGGACTTTTTCAGGTTTGTTCGGAAGATACGACACTAGTTCATTGCAGAGAGGTTTACAAATTTATCAGGAAGTTTGCTCTACATGCCATGGACTAAAACGTCTTCGTTTTAGAGAATTAGAAGCAATAGGCTTCACCAATGAACAAATAAAAGAATACGCCTCCACTTTTGAAATTCAAGACGGGCCAAATGATCAAGGAGAGATGTATACTAGACCAGGCAACCCTGAAGATACATTTATTTCACCATATCAAAATGAACAAGAAGCAAGAGCGGCATTTAATGGTTCCTACCCACCAGATTTATCATTAATAATTAAAGCAAGAAAGAAAGGACCGGATTACACCTATTCATTGCTGACCGGATATGTAGATCCGCCTAATGATTTAAATTTAAGTGATGGTCTTTATTATAATCCATACATAGAAGGAAAAGTTATTGCAATGCCTCCGCCTTTGTATGATGCGGTAATTCAATATATTGATGGGACAAATCCAAACCTACATCAATTAACATATGATATTGTAAGTTTTCTTAATTGGGTTGCAGAGCCTGAATTAGAAGCAAGAAAATCACTTGGATTAAAAGTTATTATTTTTTTAATAATTTTAACATCCCTATTTTATGTTACTATGAAAAATATATGGTCTAGAATTAATAATAAATAAATCATAATATTTTTACGATTTTTCTAAAATAAAATGAAAAAAGAAATTTTACTAGCTTTTGTTGGCGGAAGTGGCATTTATGAAATTGAAGATTTAAAAAATAAAAAATGGATTAAAATTAATACCCCATGGGGATCACCTTCAGATAAAATTCTAACCGGAAAAGTAGGTGACAAAAAAGTTTTATTTTTACCAAGACATGGAAGATCACATCTTTATAACCCAAGTGAAATAAATTATCGAGCAAACATTTATGCACTCAAAAAATTGGGTGCTACTGACGTAATTTCTCTTTCGGCCTGTGGTTCATTAAAAGAAAAACTATCTCCAGGCACATTTATATTAGTTGATCAGTTTATTGACAAAACTTTTACTAGAAAAAAAACATTCTTTGAGGAGGGAATAGTTGCACACGTTCCAATGTCTAACCCTACATGCAGACTCATTAGAGATGCATGTGCAGAAGTATTAAAAAAATTAAAAATAAAGCATAAAAAAACAGGAACATATATTGCTATGGAAGGACCACAATTTTCGACAAAGGCAGAATCTGAAAGTTATAGAAAACAAAAAATTGATGTTATTGGCATGACTAACATGCCAGAAGCTAAATTGGCCAGGGAAGCAGAAATTAGATATGCAACTGTTGCAATGGTTACAGATTATGACTGTTGGCATAAAAAATATGATCAAGTTAATGTGGAACAAATAATTAAGACACTAAAAAAAAACTCCAAGAACGCAAAATCTTTAATCAAAAATGTTATAAATGTACTTCCAAAATATATAAATAAAAGAAAAGATCCGGCTGAAGAAATTTTAGATAAATCTATAATAACTCATAAAAAAAATTGGAATAAAAGAACTAAACAAAAATTAGGTGTTATTTTAAAAAGATATCTGGAGAAAAATTGAAAGTTAAAGGAAAAAATTATAAATCCATTTGGTTGAATAAAAAAAAGTCTGCAGTGACTGTAATTGATCAAAGGCAATTGCCTCACCAATTTAAACTTTTATATTTAAAAAACATAAAAGAAATTAAAAAAGCCATTCAGAATATGGTTGTAAGAGGAGCGCCGCTAATAGGAGTAACGGCTGCATATGGAATATATTTATCTATGAAAAAAAATCCAAGTGATAAAAATCTCAATTCGTCAGTTAATTTTTTAAAAGATAGTAGACCAACCGCCTTGAATTTGTCTTGGGCTTTAAAGTATATGAAGAAAAAATTATTAAATCAAAAGCCATCGAATAGGGCAGATGAGTCTGAGAAACTTGCTGAAGAAATTAGCAATAAAGACATTCAATGTTGTAAAAAAATTGCGGAGAACGGATTAAAAATAATTCTTGATATAAAAAAAAGAAAAAAAACTAACAAACCTATTAATATTTTAACTCATTGCAATGCTGGATGGTTAGCAACAGTAGATTGGGGTACCGCTTTATCACCAATTTTTTTAGCTCATAGAAAAAAAATAAAAATTCATGTTTGGGTCGATGAAACTAGACCAAGAAACCAAGGTTCATTTTTAACATCTTGGGAGCTTTTACAAGAAAAAATACCCCATACTATCATCACTGATAATGCTGGTGGACATTTAATGCAACATAGATTAGTGGATATGTGTATTACTGGTTCTGATAGAACAACTGCGAATGGAGATGTTTGTAACAAAATAGGTACTTATTTAAAGGCATTATCAGCTTATGATAATAAAATTCCTTTTTATGTGGCCTTACCATCAAATACAATTGATTTAAATTCAAAGGATTACTTAAAAGATGTTCCAATTGAGCAAAGAAGTTCAGAAGAGCTAAGCCATATCCAAGGTGTTAATTCTAAAGGAAAAAGTGTAAAAATTAGAATAACACCCAAAGGAAGCAAAGTTAGTAATTATTCATTTGATGTAACCCCAGCAAAGTATATTACACGTCTAATAACAGAAAAAGGTATTCACAAACCTTCCAAAAGAGAAATTAGAAAAATTTTTTCATAAAAAAAAATGAAAACAAATGAATTAATAAAAGCATCTAAATATTTAAATGATAAAAATATAAATCGTGGATCTTCAGGAAATTTAAGTTTTAGATCAAAGAATGGTTTTATAATCACACCATCATCTCTTCCTAATGATAAATTGACAGAAAAAAATTGTGTTCAAATGAACTTAGATGGGACATATCAAAATAAGTTTAAACCTTCAACTGAATGGAAAATACATAGAGACATTTATGTAAAAAGGAAAGACATATATGCAATAATACATACTCATCCTATTTCTTCTACTGCAATTGCTTGTATGAATATAAATATTCCGGCTTTTCATTATATGATTGCAGTAGCCGGAGGAGATAATATTAGATGTGCAAAATATGCAACATTTGGAACAGAACAATTATCAAAAAATGTCTTGAAAGCTTTAGAAAATAGAAACACTTGTTTGATGGCGAACCATGGTTTAATAGTTATAGAAAAAGATTTAAAGATAGCTTTAAAATTAACTGAAGAAGTTGAGAATTTATCAATGCAATTTTTGCAGATTTTAAAATCAGGAAAAAAGCCAGTTCTTTTAAGTAAAAATGAAATGAAAAAAAATATTAAGAAAATTAAAAATTACAATTATGGAAAAATTTGATTTTAAACATTAAATAGAAAATAAACTATATCGCCATCTTTAATTAAATATTCCTTCCCTTCTTGTCTAGTTTTGCCTTTATCTTTTGCTTCTTTTAATCCGCCATATTTTATATAATCTTCGTACGATGTTATTTCTGCACAAATAAAACCTTTTTTAAAGTCTGTATGTATAACATTTGAAGCTTCTAGAGCTGTTGAATTGCTTTTTATTGTCCATGCTCTTGTTTCTTTTTCATCAACTGTGGTAAAATATGTTATTAGATCCAATTCAGTGTATGATAATTTTATAATTCTTTCTAAACCTGAATTTTCCCATTCTAATGAATTTAAAAATTCTTTTTTTTCATTCTCATTTTCTAATTGTGATATTTGCGATTCAATTTCTGCTGATATAGAAATCACTGATGCATCTTTATCATTTAAGTTATCTATTATAAGATT
>PTKQ01000029.1 GCA_002937815.1 Alphaproteobacteria bacterium MarineAlpha6_Bin2
AAATAATAAAAAAAAAAAAAATGTAGTAAATATCGACTTTACTTTATATAGTATAATCAAATAGTTACAAAAATCTGCCTATTTTTTAATCACATACCAAAAATCAAAAGAAACAAGCCAAAATTTTATAATTATTGTATTATATACACAAATTTATCCACATAAACGGTGGATAGTATTAAAATTATGCAAAATTAGATTACATAAAAAATTAAAAGTAAGTAAAATGAGTTATTTAAGATCTATAAAAAAGAAAATACTAAATCTAAGTAGCCAAGCAGGAATTTACCAATTTTTAAATTATAAAGGCGATATTCTTTATATAGGAAAAGCAAAAAATATAAAAAAAAGAGTATCAAGCTATACAAGTTTATCAAGGTTGTCTTACCGAATTCAAAGAATGGTTTCACAAATAAATAACATTGAAACTATCACTACAAATACAGAGGCTGAGGCTTTTCTATTAGAAAGTAATTTGATAAAAAAATTCAAACCAAGATATAACATAGTTTTGAGAGATGATAAATCACTACCGTATATATTGATAACTAATAAAAATAAATGGCCTCAAATTTCAAAACATAGAGGTAAACAAAAAAAAAATGGTATCTATTTTGGACCTTATCCTTCAGTTGGAATTGTTGAAAAAACAATAAACTCTCTTCAAAAAGTTTTTTTAATTAGATCCTGCTCTGATTCATATTTTAATAACAGGAAAAAGCCTTGTTTGCTCTATCAAATAAAAAAATGTTCTGCACCATGTGTAAATAAAATAGATAAAAAAAATTATAATTTATTATCAAATCAAACAATTGCATTTTTAAAGGGTAAAAATAAAGAAATACAATCAGAACTTAAAAAGAAAATGAAAAATCTAAGTAAACAACAAGATTATGAAAAAGCAGCAACTATAAGAGACAGAATAAAATCGCTAAACCAAATTCAAGAAAAACAATCAATTAATGTTAAATCTATAGGTGACGCAGATATTATTTCTATTATAAAAAAACAAAACAAAGCATGTGTTCAAATATTTTACTTTAGAGGTGGACAAAATCTTGGAGGTAGATATTATTTTCCACGTCATGAAGAAAATGAAAAAATAGAAAATATTCTTCAATCGTTCATTGGACAATACTATTCTGATAAAATTGTAACTAAATTAATTCTTATTAATAAAAAAATTCCAGAAAAGAAACTGCTAATTAACGCTCTTAGAAAAAAATCTGGTTATAAAATTGATATTCAATTACCTTTAAAGGGACAAAAAAAATCTGTTATACAATATGCTGAAAAAAATGCAAAAAAAGAACTTGATAAGAGATATGATGAACAAAAAAACAATTTGTATTTTCTTCAAAAAATAAAAGAGGTTTTTAAATTAAAAAAAATTCCACAAATCATAGAAATATATGACATTAGTCATATTTCAGGAGAATTCGCTGTTGGTGTAATGGTGTCTTTTAATAAGGATGGATTTATAAAAAATAATTACAGAAAATTTAATATAAAAGGTAAATTTAAAAGAAAAGATTTAATATCTAAGAGTGATGATTATTCAATGATATATGAAATAATAAACAGAAGATTAAAAAAAAGTTTTAAACAAATATCTTTACCTGACTTAATGATTATAGATGGAGGGAAAGGTCACTTGAGTACCACATATCAAGCATTAAAAAACTTTAAACTAGAGAAAATCATAGAATTAATATCAATTGCTAAAGGAGAAAAAAGAAACGAAGGTAATGAAACATTTTACATGAAAGGTGATATAAAAAAAAAATTTAACACCAATGATAAAACATTATTTTTTTTACAAAGATTACGGGATGAAGCACATAGATTTGCCATCACCTCACATAAAACAAGAAGATCAAAAATTACCAAATCTATATTAGATGAAATTTCAGGAATTGGTCCTAATAAAAAAAGAGATTTATTAAAACATTTTGGATCATCTAATCAAGTTAGATTGGCACAACTTAGTGAAATTGAAAAAATTAAAGGAATTAATAAAAATGTTGCAAAAAAAATATATAATTTCTTTCATGAGAATTAAAAAAATAAATAATTTGCCAAATATTCTTACTATTATAAGATTATTATCATGCCCACTAATAATTTGCTTATTTATTTTTGGGAAAAGGACTGCCTACGAGAATGTACACACAGATACTTTTTTACAAATTTTAATCATATTTATGCTAGCATGTCTAACAGATTTTTTTGATGGTTATCTAGCTAGGAAAAGAAGTTTAAAATCAAATTTTGGAAAAATTTTAGACCCTATTGCTGACAAGTCTTTAATTATAACAGTGTGTATAATGCTATTAATTTACGAAAAGATTCCAGAAATACATAAAATAGCATTTTACATAATAATAATAAGAGAAATTATTGTTTCATCATTAAGATTTAATTTAGTTAATGTAAATAAAAATATAAATGTTAGCCAATTATCAAAATACAAAAACCTCATGCAAATGTTGGCTTTTGGAAGTATTTTAATTTATAAATCTATCAATCATAGTGATGTAAGAATTATTGTAGAAAATATATCATATTTCCTTATATGGTTTGCAGCTTTTGCAACTTTTGTTTCAGGAGTTCAACATTTTAAAACATACTTAAAATTAAAATAAAAAAAAATGATACAATTATCTAACGATTGTTTTAAACATAGTAAAAAAAGAATTTCTTTAGAAAAAGCAGTTTCTATATTGGAAAAAAGAATAAAGTGTATAAAAAAAACAGAAAAAATAAAATTAGATCAAGCACTAGGTAGAATTCTATCTAAAAATATTATTTCGAAAAGAAGTGTGCCGCCATTTGATAATTCAGCTGTAGATGGATATGCGTTTAAACATTCAGATCTTAATAAAAATAAAGAAACTAATTTAAAAATAACTGCAAGAATTACAGCGGGGCAAAATTTTAATAAAAAAATTAAAAAAGGTGAGATTGCAAGAATTTTTACTGGTGCAGAAGTACCTAAAGGTGCTAATACCGTTATTATGCAAGAAGATTGTAATGTAAATAATGATGAGGTTGTTTTAAAAGCAGGAATTTTTAAAGGCGCAAATATTAGAAAAAAAGGAGAAGATATTAAGTATGGAAAAAAAATTATATCTAGAGGGTCAAAATTAAGAGCACAGGATATAGGACTAATAGCTTCAATAGGTTTGAAAAAGATTGATGTATTTGAAAAACTTGCTGTTGGAATATTTACAACTGGCAATGAACTTTATGAACCAGGTAAAAAAATTAATAAAAGTGGTATTTATGACTCAAATAGATACTGTTTAAAGAATATTTTAAAAACAATTTATTGTTCAGTTATTGATTATGGAATAATAAAGGATAATGAATTATTAATTAAAAAAAATTTAAAACAAATTGCTAAAGAGTGTGATTTGATATTAACAACTGGAGGAATGTCAGTCGGAGATGAAGATTATGTAAAAAAAGTTGTGGAAAAAAATGGATCTTTAAATTTTTGGAACATAGCTATTAAACCTGGAAGACCGGTAGCATTAGGAAATATTTTTAAAAAACCTTTTATTGGATTACCAGGGAATCCTGTATCAGTAATGATTACTTTTATAAAAATAGTACTTCCTACAATTAATAAATTATCAGGACATTTTTTACCAATACAAAATAAATTTCTTGTTAGAACAGACTTTAGTTTTAGAAAAAAGAAAGGAAGAAAAGAATTTTTAAGAGTGAAAATAAAAACAAATGCTAATGGAGAAATTAAAGTTACAAATTATCATAATACTGGGTCTGGTGTTTTTTCATCAATTGTAGAGACAGATGGTTTGATAGAGCTTCCAGAAAACCTTACCTATTTAAAAAAAGGAACAAAAATAAAGTTTTTATCTTTTAGTGAAGTTTTGATATGAAAATTTTATATTTTGCATGGATTAGAAGATCACTAGAAATATCTGGAGAAACTATCAATCCTCCGAAAAATATTAAAAATGTTAAATCATTAGTCAATTGGTTGGGTTTAAAAAGTAAAAAACATAAAGAAGTATTTTTAAAAATCAAATCAATAAGGATTGCTGTTAATCATGAAGTTGTAAGTTTAAATAATAAAATAAAACAAAATGATGAAATAGCTTTTTTTCCCCCTTTTACTGGTGGATAAATGATAAAAATACAAAAAAAAAATTTTAATTTTTCTGAAGAAAACAAAAAACTATTAAAAAATAATAGCGGTGCAATAGTAACTTTCATTGGCGTTGTTAGAGGTAAAACAAAAACAAAAAAAATTCAATCAATTAATATTGAATGCTATTTAAAAATGGCTGAAAAAAAACTTGAAGAAGTTGAGATGATTGCAAATAAAAAATGGAAGCTAAATAATTGTATAATAATTCATAGATATGGAAAAATAAAACCAGGTGAAAAAATAGTATATATTGCAACATCAGCTGAACATCGAAAAAATGCATTTAAGTCCTGTGAATTTATAATAGATTATTTAAAAACAAAAGCGCCTTTTTGGAAGCTTGAAAAAATAAATTCAAAAGAAATGTATGTTAGATTAAAAAAAAAAGATGAAAAAAACTTAAAAAAATGGGAAAATATTATTTGATTTTTCCTACTAAATTATTAAAAAGATAGATCAATTTTTTAGTTACTGAACCTATTTTAAATTTTTTTTTATCTATTTGAGAAACTGGTGTAATTTCTACTGCTGTACCAGTTAAAAAAACTTCTTCTGCTTTTAATAATTCCTTTGGAAAGATATATTTTTCACAAATTTTTATATCATTTTTTTTTGCTAAACTAATAATAACTTGTCTAGTAATGCCATTTAAAAAACAATCAGCTATTGGAGTATATAAAATTCCTTTTTTTACAATAAATATGTTAGATCCTGTAGACTCAGCAACTCTACCCTTATAATCCAACATTAATGAATCATCATAATTATTCTTTTCTGCATAATGTTTGCTTAAAGTACATATCATATATAAACCAGCTGCTTTTGCTTGTGTTGGCGCTGTATTTGGAGACGGTCTTTGCCATTTTGCTGTTTGAAGTTTAATGCCTTTTAATTTTTTTTGAGGTTTAAAATATGTAGACATTTCCCACGCAGCTAATGCTACATGAATAGTAGTTTTTTGGGCCGATATAGCCATCATTTCGCTCCCTCTCCAAGTAAATGGTCTTAAATATCCGTTCTTAATTTTTTGTTTTTTAATTAATAACTTTGATACCGCATTGATCTTTTTCTTTGAAAAAGGTATTTTTAAACCTAAAAGTTTTGCAGAATTAAATAACCTTTCGGTATGTTCAATTAATTTAAATATTTTGCCATCGTATACTCTCGCACCTTCAAACACACAACTACCATAGTGCAAACCATGAGTTAATACATGTATTTTAGCTTTTTTCCAATCGACAAACTTTCCATCAAACCATATATATCCTGACCTTAAATCAAATCTTTTTTCTTGTGTCATTTTTCAAATTAAAAAAAAAAAAAAAAAAATTAATGAGATTTATATTAAAATAATACTTAAATATAAAAACAAGTTTATTAAAAAAATGTCAAATTTAGGTAA
>PTKQ01000003.1 GCA_002937815.1 Alphaproteobacteria bacterium MarineAlpha6_Bin2
AATTGGTTCTAAAAAAAAATCAAAGAAAAATAACAATGGTTGCACATTTGACCGAATTAAGAAATAGGTTAATTTATTGTACTTTATTTTTTTTATTTTTTTTTATCTTATCTTATTTTTTTATTGATAAAATTTTTGCTTTTTTTACAGAACCTTTGGCAGATACCATCGCTGATAATGAAAATAAACGTTTAATTTTTACTGGATTAACAGAAGTTTTTATTAGTTATCTAAGGCTTTCTCTTTTAGTTAGTATTATTCTTTCTTTGCCTTTTACAATTTATCAAGTGTGGATATTTGTAGCTCCTGGATTATTAAAAAAAGAAAAAAATATCATACTTCCATTCCTATTTTTAATTCCAATTATGTTTTTATTCGGTTTTTTTGTTGTCTACTATCTAGTTATTCCTATTGCTTGGGAATTTTTTGTAGGTTTTAATACTGAAATATCTGGTCAGGATTTAAAAATAGATTTAGAACCTAAAGTTAACGAATATTTATCATTAGTGTTAAAATTAATTTTTGCATTTGGGGTTGCTTTTCAACTACCAGTAGCAATTCTTTTATTTACAATATTAGGATTAATCTCTTCTGAAGCTCTTAAAAAAAATAGAAGATATATTGTGGTAATAGTTTTTTTAATAGCCGCTATTATTACTCCTCCAGATATCTTTTCTCAAATAGGTTTAGCAATACCTATTCTTTTTTTATATGAGTTATCGATTTTTGTTTCCAAATTTATAGAAAAAAAGAAGAAATAACTTTTGTTATAATAAAATTTTTAAATTAAAAAAATGTTAGATATAAAGTGGATAATTTCCAACCCTGATCAAGCAGATAAATTATTTGCCAAAAGAGGGATTAAACCAATGACAAAAAAATTAATTAAAATGAGTCAAGGTAGGTCGGAATCAATAACTAATCTTGAAAAATTGCTTGAAAGAAGAAATGTTTTATCAAAGAAAATTCCTAATATAAAGGATAAAATAGAAAAAAATAATTTAATTAATGAAGTTAAAAAAATAAAAAATGAAATTAGCAAGTTGCAACCCGAATCTAATTTTGATTCATCCTCATTATATAATGAACTAATAAAATTACCTAACTTTCTAGATGAAGACGTTCCTAAAGGTAACAGCGAACAAGATAATAAAGAAATAAAAAAGTATGGAAATATAAAAGAATTTAATTTTAAAAGCAAAGATCATGTAGAAATTGGTCAAAATTTAAAACTAATGGACTTTAAAACCGCAGCTAAAGTATCTGGCTCTAGGTTTGTATATTTAAAAGGAAACCTTGCGATGATGGAAAGAGCTTTAGCGGCGTTTATGTTAGATATCAATATTCATGAGGGTGGTTTTCAAGAAATATATACACCATTAATTGCTAATGACCAAGCTTTAGTTGGGACTGGACAACTTCCTAAATTTGATTCTGATATTTTCAAAATTAAAGACAATTACTGGCTTATCCCAACCAGCGAGGTTACTTTAGTT
Source organism: Alphaproteobacteria bacterium MarineAlpha6_Bin2 (assembly GCA_002937815.1). Lineage (GTDB taxonomy): Bacteria > Pseudomonadota > Alphaproteobacteria > PTKQ01. Next base: position 1,497 of record PTKQ01000003.1, read on the forward strand.
AATATGGTAAGGGAAAGTATTATTGAAAAAGATAAATTGCCTTTAAGATATACTTCTTACAGTCAATGTTTTAGATCAGAAGCAGGTGCGGCTGGAAAAGATACTAGGGGAATGAAACGATTGCACCAATTTGGAAAAGTAGAATTGGTTTCAGTTACTTTACCTGACCAGTCAAAAAATGAGCACCTTCACCTGCGTTCTATAGCTGAAAAAATATTACAAAAACTTGAATTACATTACAGAGTTTGCGAATTATGTTCAGCAGAAGTGGGCTTTGCTGCAAAAAAAACATATGATATTGAAGTATGGATACCAAGTCAAAAAAAATATATGGAAATTTCTAGTATTTCAAATTGTGGAGATTTTCAAGCACGAAGAATTAATGCCAGGTTTAAAAATAAAGAAAAGAAGAATGAATTTGTTCACACACTTAATGGTTCTTCTCTAGCAGTAGGAAGAACAATTATAGCGATTTTAGAAAATTATCAGAATAAAGATGGTTCAATTTCAGTTCCTGATATTTTAAAAAAATATATGAATAATTTGGAAAGGATATAAAACTATTATTGAATGCAAATATAAATAAAATTCATTTAATATTAGAACTAAGAAAACTTGGTATTATAAACACAGATATCCTTTCTGTATTTGAAGATATTCCAAGAGAAAAATTTATTGATAAAGAATTATCTTATAAAGCTTATCACAATAGAGCTTTGCCAATATCTTGCAATCAAACAATAAGCCAACCTGGTGTAGTTGCCATGATGACACAAATATTAGAGCCTAAAAAAAATTATAAAGTTTTAGAAATTGGTACGGGATCTGGTTACCAAACTGCAGTTTTATCAAAATTATTTAGAATAGTATATACTATTGAAAGATATAAATTATTATTTCAGAATGCTAAAAATGTTTTAGAAAAATTAAAAGTAAAAAATATAGTTTTTTACCATGGTGACGGCTTAAAAGGCTGGCCTGCAAAGTTTCTTTTTGATAGAATTATAATTACTGCTTTAGCAAAAGAAATGCCTAAATACCTTATAGATCAGTTGTCTGATGGGGGTGTCATGGTTTTACCTTTAGTTTATAAATCTGAACAATTTATAACACGAGTTACTAAAATAAAAAATAATGTTAAAATTAAAAAATATTGGAGAGTAAGATTTGTCCCATTATTACCAGGGATAAAATAATTTTAAATTAAAAGTTTTAACTTTTATAAAAAAGTATGTAATATTTAAAAAAATATTTTTTTATTTATTTTATGAATGATACATTATTAACATTTTTACCATTAGTTTTAATTTTTGTTGTTTTTTATTTTCTTTTGATACGACCTCAACAAAAAAAAATGAAAGAACACAAAGAAATGATTAGTAAAGTTAAAAGAGGAGATAAAATTTTAACAGCAGGTGGTATCTATTGCAAAGTATCGAGAGTAATTGACGAAACTCAAGTAGAAGTTGAAATTACAAATGGTGTAAAGATTTTAATTTCAAAACCAACAATTACGGATGTTATAAGTTCAACTGACTCTTCAAATTCATAATAGTCTATTGTAATGGTACAATTTAAAAAATGGCAAACATTTATAGTTATATTATTTGGCATATTAGGATTTATTTTTTCCATTCCAAATTTTTTTAAATCTGAAACATTAAATAATTTTCCAAATTTTTTTCCAAAAAAACAAATTGTACTTGGCTTGGATCTCCAAGGCGGTTCATATTTACTTCTTGAGGTTGATACAAATTCTGTAATCAATGACAATTTAAACAATTTCATGGATGAAGTCCGTTTAATGTTAAGAAAAAATAAAATCTCTTATTCTCGGTTTAATTTAGAAGAAAAAATTATTACCTTACAGATTAAAAATCAAAATAAAAAAGATCTTTTAGAAAAAAAATTAAAGAAATTTTCAAATGATATTGAATATAAATTTATAGATGACAATACTCTAACTTTGAATTTTACTGATCAAAAACTTTTTTCAATTCAAGATACGGCGGTACTTCAATCTGTTGAAGTTGTTAGAAGGAGAGTTGATGAATTCGGAACAAAAGAACCTACTATTCAAAGGCAGGGTGTTAAAAGAATTTTGTTAGAGTTGCCCGGTATAACCGACCCTGAAAGATTAAAGAAACTTTTAGGAAAGACAGCAAAACTTAGCTTCCAGGTAGTGGATGAAGATATTACTTCAAGTGAATTAAAATCTGGAAAACATAAACCTGGTATTGTTGTTTTACCTTCTGATAAACTTGTGGATGAAAATAGCGAACCTATATTATATGCTATAAAAAAAAGAGACACAATTTCAGGTGATCTATTAATTAACGCCTCTCCTTCACTAGATCGTAATAGTCCAGTAGTTTCTTTCCAATTTAATAGTAAAGGTGGAAGAAAATTTGGAAATATTACAAAGAAATATGTTGGAAGTAGAATAGCAATAATTTTAGATAATAAAGTAATTAGTGCTCCAAATATTCGAGAACCTATCACAGGTGGAAGAGGCATTATAACCGGTCAATTTACATTTCAAGAAGTAACAGATTTAGCTATGCTTTTACGCGCAGGAGCACTGCCTGCACCTTTAAATATACTGGAAGAGCGTTCAGTCGGACCAAGCTTAGGTACTGATTCAATTCAATCTGGAAAATTTGCCAGCATTTTAGGTTTTATATTAATAATAATTTTTATGTATTTAATTTATGGGACATTCGGAATTTTTGCAAATATAGCCTTAATATTTAATTTATTAATTTTGTTATCAATCTTAACTTTAATTCAGGCCACTTTAACCTTGCCTGGAATTGCTGGTATAGTTTTAACAATAGGAATGGCAGTTGATGCCAATGTATTAATATTTGAAAGAATAAAAGAAGAAATTAAGTTAGGACTTTCACCCATTGCTTCTGTTGATATTGGATACAAACAAGCTTTAAAAACAATTATTGATGCGAATGTTACAACTCTTATAGCAGCTGTAATGTTATTTGGATTAGGATCCGGACCTGTTAAAGGATTTGCTGTTACATTATCTTTTGGAATTATAACTTCTATGTTTACTGCAATAATGTTTACAAGAATTTTAATTATAATTTGGTTAAAAAAAACTAATCCAAAAGTTATTAATTTATAATTTTAAAAAAAATGCCAATACTCAATATTTTTCCACGAAATACTAATTATAAATTTATGAGATTGAGAAAAATAGCAATATTTTTTTCAATTTCACTTTTTATTATTTCATTTATTTCAATTTTTATTCAAGGATTAAATTTTGGAATTGATTTTACTGGAGGAGTTTTAATTGAATTAAGATCAAAAAATGAAATAATTAATTTAACTGACTTGAGAGGCAACTTAAATAAATTAAATATAGGAGAAGTGCAGTTACAAACAATTGGTAGCGATAATGATATTGCCATTAGAGTTCAAAAGGATTCTGGCGATGATAAACAATTAGATTCAATTAAAAAAATTAAAAATGCTTTATCAAATATTGAAATTGAATTTAGAAGAACTGAATATGTAGGGCCAAAAGTTGGCAAAGAATTAATTAGAGCAGGATTAATAGCGATTTTATTTTCTTTATTAGGAATTTTAGCTTATATTTGGCTGAGATTTGAATGGCATTTTGCATTAGGTGCTATAATAGCACTTATTCATGATGTTTTTTTAACTATTGGTTTTTTTTCAATTTTTCAATTTGAATTCAATTTAGCTACAGTTGCCGCTGTTTTAACTATAGCCGGATACTCGATCAACGATACTGTTGTAATATATGATAGAATTAGAGAGACATTAAGAAAATATAAAGAAGCTCCATTTGAAGAGATAATTAATTTATCATTAAATAGGACACTATCACGAACTTTGATGACAAGTTTAACAACTTTATTAGCATTATTAGCATTATTTATTTTTGGCGGTAATGTTATATCTGGTTTTATAATTGCTTTGATATGGGGCGTTATTATTGGAACCTATTCATCACTTTACATCGCTTCTCCTGCTTTATTAATTTTAAATGTTGATCAAAGAAGGAAATAAAGTAGAAATGGACATTAATTCTTTAATTAATAAAAATAAAATTAGTCTAGATGGATATGGAGATAATAAATTTATTGTTTCTGGTAAAATTTATAAAAGTCCAATATTGATTTTACCTAATAAAATTACAATTAAAAAAAATTTAAGATTAAATAATCTTAAAAAAAAAGATTTGGAAAAAATTGTAAAAAGTTATAAATTGGAATTCCTTGTTTTAGGTTACAATTTAAAAAAAAGAAATATTTTTAAATGTAAAAGTTCATTAATAAAAGTCATGAATACAGGCGCAGCATGTAGGACAATTAATATTTTATTATTCGAGAAAAGATCAGTTGGAGCCTTGCTATTTCCTATAAAAGATTAATATAAATTTTGAGCTGAAACCATAGCATAAAGCATTGGTATTGATAGCGCTGTATTTGTTCTTGAAAATAACATTGCTTTTCTTCCAGCTGCTGGTTTATCGTCAGGATTAGCGTTAACTATTCCCAAAGCAATTTTTTGATTTGGCCAAATAATCATCCAAACATTATATGCCATAATTATTCCTAACCACATTCCAATTCCAATAACTGTAGATTTTTGGGATCCTGTTTCTAGAATACCAAGGGCTAATGCATCATATAAATATCCATTTAAATGAGCAGTGGTTAATCCAGTAATAATTGTTGCTAGTGCAGCCCATCGAAACCAAAATAATGCAGCAGGAGCAATTACTTTACTAATAGCTGGTTTTTCATTATCTGGAATTTTTGACATTGAAGGGATTTGAACAAAATTAAAATACCAAAGCAAACCTATCCACATTACGCCACTCAACACATGGAGCCAACGAGAAAAAAAAGATAAATATGTTGGTTCAAAAAAATCCATTATTTTAATAGATATAATTTATTAATGAAACCATCACTATTGTTAACAAAATTCCAATTACAATTGTTTTTGGTAATGATTCAAGTGGATTGCCCATAATTTTTAAACTCCTAGAAATAATTCTTAAAAAAAAAACTATTTTTGTAAAGACTTTCTTTTTCTTTTATCATCAATTCTCAATATTTCATGTAAAAATTGACTTGTATAGCTATTTTTATATTTTATGACAAGCATTTCAGGTGGTCCTTCGGCAACTATTTTTCCTCCTTTATCCCCACCTTCAGGACCTAAATCTATAATATAATCTGCTGTTTTAATCACTTCTAAATTGTGTTCAATAACAATTATAGTGTTACCTTTATCAACAAATTCATGCAAAACTTCTAATAATTTTTTTACATCTTCAAAATGAAGTCCAGTTGTTGGCTCATCAAGCATGTACAGCGTTTGCCCTGTAGATCTTTTTGAGAGTTCTTTTGCTAATTTTATTCTTTGCGCTTCACCTCCTGATAAAGTTGTAGCAGATTGACCAATTTTTATATAACCCAAACCAACTCTTTTAAGTGTTGCAAATTTATTTTTAATATTAGGAATAGCTTTAAAAAAATCTAATCCTTCGTCGACCGTCATATCTAATATATCTGTAATATTTTTTCCTTTAAATTTAATTTCAAGAGTATCTCTGTTATATCTTTTTCCTTTACAGGAATCACATTGAACAAAAACATCTGGTAAAAAATGCATTTCAATTTTAATAACACCACCACCTTCACATGTTTCACATCTTCCACCTTTAACATTAAATGAAAATCTCCCAACTTTATAACCTCTTGCTTTTGATTCTGGAAGATTTGCAAACCAGTCTCGTATTGGTGTAAAGGCTCCAGTATAAGTTGCGGGATTCGATCTCGGTGTTCTACCTATAGGAGCTTGGTTAATTTCTACAATTTTATCAAGATATTCATAACCTTCTAAAGATTCGTATTTTTCAGGTTTTTGTACATGATAATTTAATTTTTTTCCCACTGCTTTTAATAAAGACTCATTTATTAAACTCGATTTACCACTTCCCGATACACCGGTTACCGCAATAAACATTCCCAATGGAATTTTTAAATTAACATTTTTCAAATTATTAGTATTAACACCTTTCATTATTAAAAATTGATTTTTCTTACCCTCTCTTCTCTCATTTGGTATTGGTATGGATCTATAACGGTTAAGATATTGTGATGTTATTGATTCAGGACATCTTAAAATTTCTTCTAATGTTCCATTTGCTACAATTTTGCCTCCATAAATACCAGCGCCAGGCCCTACATCAATAATATAATCTGCGGATCGAATGGCTTCTTCATCATGTTCAACAACTATAACTGTATTACCAAGTTTTTTTAATTTATTTAAAGTACCTAATAATCTTTTATTATCTCTTTGATGCAAACCTATTGATGGTTCATCAAGAACATATAATACTCCTGTTAATCCCGATCCAATTTGTGAAGCCAGTCTTATTCTTTGACCCTCGCCACCTGATAATGTTCGTGAATTTCTTGACAATGTCAGATAATTTAATCCAACATTATTTAAAAACTCAAATCTTTCTTTTATTTCTTTTAGAATTCGTCTAGCAATTTCAGATTGTTTTTCATTTAATTTTTTTTCTAATTTGACAAACCATGTTGAAGCTTGTTCTATTGTGTAATCACTTATTTGACCAATATGCAATTTATCAATTTTAACACACAGAGCTTCTGATTTTAATCTATAACCATTACATGATTCACATGTATCATATTTTAAATATTTTGATACTTCGTCTCTATAATATTCATTTTCAGTTTTAAACCATCTTTTTTCTAAATTTGGAATAACCCCTTCAAAAGGTTTTTCTATTAGGTTCGTGCCTCTAAATGAATGATACTGAAAATTAATTTTTTTGTCTTTATATCCATAAAGTAGTATTTTTTTAATTTTTTCATCCAAATCTTCAAAAGGAATTTCCATATCAAAAGAAAAATGGTCAGATAGCGACTGAAGGGTTTGTCTGTAAAAATCATTTGATGTTTTATTCCATGGTTCAATTGCTCCTTCTGCTAGACTTAATTTTGGATTAGGAACAATCATTTCTGGATCAAAGTATGATTTATAACCTAATCCGTTACAATCAGAGCATGCACCAAAAGGATTATTAAAAGAGAATAATCTAGGTTCAATTTCTTCTATTGCAAAACCTGATATAGGACACGCAAATTTCGTTGAGTAAATTTCTATTTTTTTTGTATCATAATTTTCAAAATGAATTATTCCATCTGATATACTCAAAGCAATTTCAACGCTATCAGTTAATTGATTTTTAATATCATTATTTATTTTAATTCTATCAACAACAACATCTATGTTGTGTTTAAATTTTTTGTCAAGTTCAGGCAATTCGTCATATAGGTATATTTTTTTATCTATTTTAAATCTTTGAAATCCTTTTTTTATCATTTCCGATATTTCTTTTTTATATTCTCCTTTTCTTCCTCTAACCAAAGGCGCAAGAAGAAGATATTTTTCCCCAATTTTTTTTTTCATAATATTATCTACAATTTGAGAAACGCTTTGAGATTCTATTGGTTTTCCTGTGGTTGGGGAATATGGGATTCCTATTCTAGCAAAAAGCAATCTCATATAATCATGAATTTCAGTAATTGTTCCGACTGTTGATCGAGGATTCTTTGAAGTTGTTTTTTGTTCAATAGATATCGCTGGTGACAATCCTTCAATTGAATCCACATCTGGTTTTTGCATTATTTCTAAAAATTGTCTTGCATAAGTAGATAAACTTTCAACATACCTTCTCTGTCCTTCTGCATAAACAGTGTCAAAAGCAAGAGATGATTTGCCTGACCCTGAAACACCTGTTATTACAACTAGTTTATTTTTTGGTATTTCTAAATCTACACTGTTTAAATTGTGTTCTCTTGCTCCTATAATTTTAATTTTGTCCATAAGTTTTATTAGACTAATCTTAATTTAACAATTATTATTGAATTATTTATTTTTTTATTTAATAAGCAAACTATTTTAATTTCTTATGGCAGGTTCTGTAAATAAAGTAATATTACTTGGTAACTTAGGAAGAGACCCAGATGTTAGAACTATGCAAAATGGAAAAAAAGTATGTACTTTTTCTATCGCAACCTCAAATAGCTGGAAAGATAAAGAAACAGGAGAAAAAAAAGAGAAAACAGAGTGGCACAGAGTAGTTGTTTTTAATGAAGGCTTGGTTGACGTTGTTGAAAATTATGTAAAAAAAGGTTCCAAGCTATATATTGAAGGGTCATTGCAAACAAGAAAATGGACAGATGATTCAGGAACTGAGAAATATACTACTGAAGTTATTATTCAAGGCTATGGCGGAAGAATTGATATGATTGGTACTAAAGGTAGTAATGGAAATTTTTCAGAAGAAAGTAAAGACTCAAATCAAAAAAAAACGCCTGAAGTAAATGAAGAAGAGAAAAAAACTGATTTGTCAGAAAGCAAAGACTCAAATCAAAAAAAAACGCCTGAAGTAAATGAAGAAGAGAAAAAAACTGATTCGTCTGATGAACTTGATGACGAAATACCGTTCTAAAAAACTTAAGTTAAGGAGCTTCTAAAATTGACCGATATAATAGACAAATCAAAATCTGGGGGTGATGGTTCTAAAAAAACCAATATACCTCCAATTAACAGTGGAGGAAATAATGGAAATTTTAAAAATGAAATAAATCATTCTTTAAAAAATGAAATGGAGACATCCTATCTTTCTTACGCAATGAGTGTAATAGTAAGTAGGGCGTTACCAGATGCGAGAGATGGTTTAAAACCTGTTCATCGAAGAATTTTATATTCTATGGATCAAACTGGGTACCATTGGAACAAATCTTATCATAAATCAGCAAGAATAGTTGGAGATGTAATGGGTAAATATCATCCACATGGTGATACAGCAATTTATGATTCTATGGTAAGAATGGCCCAAGAATTTTCTTTAAGACTGCCATTGATAGATGGACAAGGAAATTTTGGTTCAATGGATGGAGATCCACCAGCAGCCATGCGTTATACAGAAGCAAGATTAGAAAAAGTCTCAGGACAATTATTAAATGATCTTGATAAAGAAACAGTAGATTTTCAAGAAAATTATGACGGATCAACTTTAGAACCATCCGTTTTACCATCTAAAATTCCTAATTTATTAGTTAATGGTGCAAGCGGTATTGCCGTTGGAATGGCAACTAATATTCCTCCTCATAATTTAAAAGAAGTGATAGATGGGTGTCTTGCATATATAGATAATAAAGATATTTCTATCGAGGAGTTAGCAACATATGTTAAAGGACCAGATTTTCCAACAGGTGGCACAATTAAAGGCAAAAATGGAATTTTATCTGCTTTTAAAACAGGTAGAGGTTCTATAGTCGTTGAAGCTAAAACTAATATTGAAGAAAGGAAACAAGATAAAAAGAAATCTATAGTTATTTCAGAAATACCATACGCAGTTAATAAATCCAAACTTGTACAAAGAATTGCTGAGGTATCAAAAGATAAAATTGTTAATGATATAGTAGATATTCGTGATGAATCTAATCGCCATGGTGTAAGAGTTGTGCTTGATATTAAAAAGGGTTGTAACCCAGAGATTGCATTAGCTAATTTATATAAACATACACCATTAAGAACTAGTTTTGGAGTTAATATGCTTGCTCTTGTAGATGGCACAAGTCCTGAAGTTATGGACTTAAAAAAAATAATTAGCATCTTTATTGCTTTTCGAGAAGAAGTAGTAAAAAAAAGAACAATATTTGAATTAAAAAAGGCTAGAGAAAAAGTTCATGTTTTAACTGGTTTAATGATTGCAGTAAACAATTTAGATCTAGTAATTAAATTAATTAAAAGATCTAAAAATCCTGATGAAGCAAAAAAATTACTTTTACAACAAATTTGGTCTGCTAAGGATTTAATTGTATTTATTAAAGCGGTTGATGATCCAAGATATAAATTGTTGAAGTCTGGCAAATATAATTTATCTGCTGAACAATGTGATGCAATTTTAGATCTTAGGCTTCAAAAATTAACTGGTTTAGAAAGAGAGAAAATTGTTGAAGAGGCAAAAGAATTAGGAAAAAAAATAAATGAGTTTTTAAATATTCTTAAAAAAAAAGAAACATTGATCGAAATAGTAAAAAATGAACTTAAAGAAATACAAGAAAATTTTTCTGACCCTAGACGTACCAATATTGGCACTGAAGCAGTCGATATTGAAGATGAGGATTTAATTGCAGCAGAAGATATGGTTATAACTGTAACACATAGAGGTTATATTAAACGAGTTCCACTTAAAACATATAGAGCACAAAAAAGAGGTGGTAAAGGTCGTAAGGGGATGTCAACGAGAGAAGAAGATTTTGTAAACCAAGTTTTTATTGCTAATACCAGAGCACCAGTATTATTTTTTTCTTCAAAAGGAAAAGTATATCAAATGAAAGTGTTTAAATTACCAGAATTTGCTCCTAATGCGAGAGGCAAACCTATGATTGGGATTTTTCCTTTAGATAAAGATGAAATTATTACAACTGTTTTACCGTTGCCAAAAGATAGTAGTATATGGGAAAAATTAAATATCATTTTTGCAACATCCAATGGGAATGTTAGAAGAAATGCTTTATCTGATTTTATTAAAATACAATCGAGTGGAAAAATTGCTATGAAACTTGCAACAAATGATAAATTAGTCGGAGTTCATACATGCAGAGAAAATACTGATGATATATTTTTATCTACAAAAGAAGGTAAGTGTATAAGATTTGCTGCTACTGATATTAGAATGTTTAGTGGAAGAAATTCTGTAGGTGTAAGAGGTATAAGAATAAAAAAAGATAATGAAGTTATATCTATGTATATATTGAAACATGCTAAATTTACTATTGATGAAAGAGATGATTATTTAAGGATATCAAATGCTATAAAAATAAAAAAAATTAAAAAGAATTCACTTTTTAATGAATTAAAAATTAATACCAATCTAACTGAAGATAAATACCATGAAATGGAAAATATAGAACAATTTCTTTTGTCAGTTACCGATAATGGTTTTGGAAAAAGAACCTCTGCTTATGAATATAGAGTAACAAAAAGAGGTGGCCAAGGAATAGCAAATATGGCATTAAAAAAGAAAACAGGAAAAGTTGTTGCATCCTTTCCTGTTGCAGAAAAAGATGATGTTATGTTAATTGCTGGTTCAGGTAAATTAATAAGATCTCCTATTAAAGCTATAAGGATAGCAGGTAGAACAACTCAAGGCGTAACATTATTTAAGGTTGGAGAAGGCGAAAAGGTTTTGTCAGTTGCTTTAATAAAAGACTTGAATTTATCTGATGAACAAACCAATTAATTTAAAATGAAATTAGGTATTTATCCAGGTAGCTTTGATCCTCTAACAAATGGTCATATTGATATTATTGAAAGATCGAGAAAATTTATAGATAATCTAATAATTGGCATTTCTGATAATAATAATAAAAAAAATTTATTTAATTTAGATGAAAGAATAAAAATGATTAATACAATTATGCAAAATAGAAATATTAATAATGTTACAGTAGAATCATTTAATGGATTATTAGTAAGTTTTGTAAAGAAAAAAAAAGCAAATCTAATTATTAGAGGTTTAAGAGCTGTATCAGATTTTGAATATGAATTTCAGATGACTGGAATGAATTTTAAATTAAATTCTAGTATTGAAACCATTTTTTTAATGGCTTCTGATAACAATCAATTAATTTCGTCAAATTTAGTAAAAGAAGTATCTAAACTAAATGGAGATGTGTCAAAATTTGTTCCTCCAGAAGTACAGATAGAATTAAAGAAAAAGTTTAAATAATTTTAAAAACTTGAATTATTGTTTATAATTTTTTTTTTAAATACAATATTTTTTTGGGCGCTTAGCTCAGTTGGTAGAGCAGTGGACTTTTAATCCGCGTGTCGGGGGTTCGATCCCCCCAGCGCCTACTCTTAAAGAAAATCTTTGTAAAGTAAATTATCAAATAAAATCTTATTAAATAATTGAACACCATCTTTATTTATGTGTTTCCAATCATGAAAATACCGTACATTTTTTATATTCATTGAAAAATCAATAATAGGAATATTTTTTATATTTTCATTTGTTTTTTTTACCCAAAGATTGTATTCATTTTCTTCAAATTTTAATCTTTCTGGATAATAAGGAGCTATTATTAAGTATAATTTAATATTTTTTTCTTCACATAAATTTATAATTCTGTTTAGTGATTTAATATTTTCATCATAGTAGTCATTGTTAGGAAAATGTCTTGC
>PTKQ01000030.1 GCA_002937815.1 Alphaproteobacteria bacterium MarineAlpha6_Bin2
CAATTGATCGAACTGCTAATCTTAATTCTTCAGCATTAAGTTCGGGGCTTTTTTGATTATCAATATTCTTCATATAACGAATGCAATTTTTTAATGCAGATTTGTGTCTTGATCTAGTTAGCACTGGTTCGCCTGATAAAAGGTGAGAATATTTATTTTTCACAAAATTTTTAATTTTTTTTAAAAGATTTATAATACCTACACCTTTTAGAGCTGAAACAGAAATAATACCAAAAAATTTAAATTTTATACTTCTTAACTTATTGATTTTACTTAATAATTTTTCTTTACGTACTTTATCAATTTTATTTAAAACTACAATAGTTCTATCATCAGAAAACTTTAATGAATCTAAATTTATTTTTTTTGTAACATCAATTAAAAATAATTTTAAATCGCTTTGTTTTATTTTGTCTATTGTCTTTTTAATACCTTTCTTTTCAATTACATTTTTTGCTTGTTGTTTAAGCCCAGCAGTATCAAAAAAAATAATTGGAATATTCGAAAGATTTACTTTTGATTCTATAATATCTCTTGTTGTGCCTGCAATATTAGAAATTATTGATACATCTTTTCTTACTAGTTGATTAATAAGGGTTGATTTTCCAACATTTGGTGAGCCAATAATAGCTATTTCAATTCCATTCCTTATAATTTCTCCATTTCTATTATCATTTAGAAAGGTAGTAATCTCATCTAATAATGTATTTATTTTTTTAATTACTTTATTTGAAATATTTTTTGGAACTTCTTCTTCAAGAAAATCAATTTGCGCTTCGTAGTAGGCAAGCATCTTAAAAAGTCTTTTGCTCCAATTATTGAAAATTTTACTCAAATTTCCCTCCATTTGTTGCATTGCAAGTTTTTTTTGTGTTTCAGTTTCTGCATTTATCAAATCAATTACACCTTCTGCTTCCAAAAGGTCCATTTTGTTATTTAGAAAAGCTCTTTTTGTAAATTCTCCTTCCTTGGCCAATCTAAGGTTTTTTATAGATGAAAAATTTTTTATTAAATGTTCTAAAACTGCGTTTCCACCATGTAAATGAAGTTCGGCCATGTCTTCTCCTGTATATGTTTTAGGACCTGGTAACCAAACAATTACAGCTTTGTCAATTAATGATGAATTTTTAATATCATATATTTTTTGTAAAGATTGATAACGAGGTTTGGGTAAATTTTTTTTTGTGAGTAATTTTAAAACTTTTTTTGAATCCTTTCCTGAAATTCGAATTGTTTTTATTGCAGAAATGCCCATGCTGCTCGCTGAAGCAAAAATTGTTTCTAAATTTATTTTATAATAAACTCTTTTATCCATTTCCTTTTGTTTTACTATCATATATGGATTAATCAAGTTGAACAAATTACACAAAGAAACAAGCCCATATCTTTTAGAACACAAGCTCAATCCTGTAGATTGGCATGCATGGAATAATGAAACCTTAAATAAGGCTAAAAAAGAAAACAAGCCTATTTTGCTTTCAATCGGATATTCAGCTTGTCATTGGTGTCATGTTATGGCGAATGAATCTTTCGAAGATAATAAAATTGCAAAAATTATGAATAAGAATTTTATTAACATTAAAGTTGATAGAGAGGAAAGGCCGGATTTAGATGCGATTTATCAAAATGCTTTGTCAGTCCAAGGAGAGCATGGCGGGTGGCCTTTAACAATGTTTTTAACTCCAGATTGTGAACCCTTTTGGGGCGGGACATATTTCCCTCCAATTAGTAAATTTGGACGTCCAGCTTTTCCTGATGTTTTAAAATTTATTTTTAATTTATTTCATGAAGAGAAAAATAAAATTAAAAAAAATGTTTTGTTAATTAAAACTGCTCTAATTAATACATCAAAAAATATCAAAGAAAATAAAATTAATGATCAATTATCTGAACAAGTTTCTTTATCGCTTATAAATATAATGGATAAAAAATTTGGTGGCATACAAGGTGCTCCAAAATTTCCAAATGTACCAATTTTTGAAAATATTCTTAGATATTTTTGTAACAAAGGAATTAATAATAAAATAAATCATCAACTTATTATTACTACTTTAGATAAAATGTGTTGCGGAGGAATTTATGACCATGTAGGAGGGGGATTCGCGAGGTATTCTACTGACGAAAAATGGCTTGTGCCACATTTTGAAAAAATGCTCTATGACAACGCACAAATCATTGAACTTTTAATTTTAGGCTATCAACAATATAAAGAAGATGAATTATACAAAAATAAAATTTTTGAAACAATTGAATGGGTTTTAAGAAAAATGAAAACAAAAGAAAACGGGCTTGCAAGTGCAATAGACGCAGACAGTGAGGGGGTAGAAGGAAAATTTTATGTATGGACAAAAAAAGAAATTGAAAAAGTTTTACAAAATAAATCTAAAGAATTTTGTAAAACATTCGATGTAACAAATAAAGGAAATTGGGAAAACAAAAATATTTTAAATTTAATACAAAAACCTAATAAATCAGAATTAAAAAAAAATAAAGTTTTATTGCAAAAACTTTTTATAGTAAGAAAAAAAAGAGTACCTCCAAGATTAGATGGTAAAATTTTAACTGATTGTAATGGATTAATGATTAATGCTTTAGCAAAAGCAGGTTGGGTATTTAATAAACGAGAATGGTTGAATTGGGCAGAAAAAATTTATGATTTTATTATTAAAAATCTTTTTTTCAATAAAGAACTTTATCATTCATGGAAAAGTAACAAAGTTAAGACTTTTGCAATTTTGGACGATTATGCGGCACTTTTAAGATGTTCAATAACTTTATATGAAACAACAAACCAAAAAAAATATCTTGATAATGCAGAAAACTTCTCAAAGAAAATAATTAAAAATTATAAAGATAAAAAAGACGGAGGGTTTTTTACAACCTCCGATAAAACTAAAGATATTATTGTAAAATTAAAATCTACTTATGATACAGCGGTTCCATCAGGAATTGGTTTAATATCTCAATCTTTTGCAAAATTATATTATTTAACTGGAAAAAATAACTATTTTAAAGAAGCTAGTGCATCATTAAAGGCCGTTTCAGGTAATATAAAAAAAAACTTTTTTAGTACAGTATCTTTAATTAAAGCAAATCAATTACTTCAAGATGGAGTTCAAATAATATTTATTAAAGGAAAAAAAAATCAAAAATACCTTTTAGATCAAATTAAAAAAATGTATATACCAAACAAAATTTTCCAACAAATAAATAATTCAAATAAATTAAAAAAGAAACATCCTGCATACGGAAAAAAAACTTTTAACGGAAAAACAACAATATATATCTGTAAAAATCAAACTTGTTCACAACCTATTACAACAATTAAAGAGCTAAAAAAAAATCTAATCTAATAAAATGGAACAATATATTGAAACAATATCCTTGCTAACAAAAGGGCAGGGTTTGTATGAAATTACATCTGAAATTTCAAAATGGTTAAATAAACAAAAAACAAAAAGGGGTCTTCTAACAATTTTTCTTCAACATACAAGCTGTTCGCTTTTAATTCAAGAAAATGCTGATCCTGATGTACAAAAAGATTTAAAAAAATTTTTTGATCAAATTGTTCCAGAAAACAACAATTATATTCATCAATCAGAAGGCCCTGATGATATGCCCGCACATATCAAGTCAACACTTATGCAAACCCAGCTATCTATACCTGTAGAAAATCATCAAATGGTGTTGGGAACATGGCAAGGAATTTATATATTTGAACATAGAAAAAAAAATCATAATCGACAAATTAAATTACATTTTATTGGATAAGATGGACACAAAATCTAGATTAATTCTTCGAAACACTATGAGATTTTTAGCAAATAAAGGGTATCAAATAATAAGCGAGTTTGCTTTGCCAAATAAAAAAAGAGTCGATCTAATAGCTATCAACTTAAAAAGGGAAATTTTAATTGTTGAAGTAAAGTCAAATATAAAGAATTTAAAAATTGACAAAAAATGGAAAAAATATTTAAAGTACTGTAATTTTTTTTATTTTGCTCTTAACAATTACCAAAAAGTTATAAATATTAAAAAAAACATAGGTATAATTAAAACTAATAATTTAAAAACAGAAATTATACAAAAACCAAAATATAATAAAATTAGTGTAAAAAGAAAGAGTACAATAATTTTAAAGTTTGCCCTTTCCGCCGCATCTAAATTTCATAGGTTAATTGACCCAAATTTTAAAAAACAAAAGAATAACTCAATATTTGTTTACAAGAAAAAGATATAGAAAAAAGGAGCATTTTTTGTATAATTGTACATGAACTGGGTTTAAAACAAATGGGATCTATAAAAGGTATAGTAAAATGGTATAACGCCCGTAAGGGATATGGGTTTATAACTCCGGAAGATAAAAGTGATGATGTCTTTGTTCATGCAATAACATTAAAGGGTTGTGGTTTAAGTAAACTTTATACAGGATCTGAAGTTACATTTGAAGTTGACCAAGATGAAAAAGGTAAAAGAGCAAAAAATTTAAAAGTAACTAAGGAAGTTAAACCGGAAATTAAAACAAATAAAGAAGGTCCTGCTGTTGGAAAACAAAAGACTACTGATAAACAGGAAAAAAAAGCTTCTAGTCATAAGAAGCCCGGCAAGAAGCCGGTGAAAACTGAATCAAAAAAAGAAAAAAAAACAAATAAAAAAACTAAATCAAAATAAAGATAATATATTTTATCATTTTTTTCTAATCATGTTTATAACTTCATGTATTTTGATAAAATACTCATTTTCCGATGAAAAAAATATTCAAATAGAATGCAAAACTGAAAAAATCTCAAAAAAATTTACTTTTCTTTACATACCAGAAAGAAACCGCATTATATGGGTTCAAGAAGGAAGAGAAATGAAAGTGAACAAAAAAGAAAATAATCAAATTAATTTTACAGGATACGGAGTTTATGGTTTGGGTTATGATTCTTGGTTCCGATCTAATCTTTTTTTTGAAATAAATCTAGAAAATGACAATTTTAAACTTACTGCAGATAATAATATCCATAGAGATAAACCTCAATCAGGAAAATGTTTTAATAAAAAAAACTTCTAAATTTTTTCAAAATACCTTTTCTTAAAAAAACAACATTAAACAATAGTAGAACTAGAAAAAAAGATAATTAATTATTTTTTTTTATTTCTCCTTCTGCTGCGTCTCCAGGCGCTTCCTCTTTTGCGTCTTCCTCTATGTTTTTTTGGGTAACCCATATTTTGTAATTTAGTAAGGCATTATAATAATATGAGTAAAAAGTGAAAGAAAATTGTTATGTATAGATTTTAAAATAAATTTCGCTTTAAATTTTTTGACAAAATTCGTTTTTTTATTTTAGTCATAGCTCTAAATTCTAGTTGTCTTACTCTTTCTTTACTAAGATTTAATTCTTTACCAATTGCTTCTAATGTAATTGGATTATATGTTAGGTGTCTTTTTACAATTATATGTTTTTCCTTATTATTAAGTATTTTTAATGTTTCTTTTAAAATAAGTTTTCTATTTTTATCAAAATCATCATTTATAGTTACTTCTTCAGGCAAAGGTTTG
>PTKQ01000031.1 GCA_002937815.1 Alphaproteobacteria bacterium MarineAlpha6_Bin2
AATAATGCCTTATCTTGAAAAAAATAAACTTTATTTAAAAAATATTTTAAATACTCACTATCATAGTGATCATACGGGTGGAAATTTAGAATTAAAAAAAAAATATAAATGTAAAGTTTTTGGACCAGAGAAAGAAAAAAATCAAATTCCTGGCATAGATATAGTTTTAAAAGAAAATGACACTGTAGAGTTGGAAGATTATAAAGCTAAAATTATTGAAACTCCTGGACACACAGCTGGACATATAATTTACTGGTTTGATAAGGAAAATATTGTTTTTACAGGGGATACTCTTTTTGTATTAGGATGTGGAAGATTATTTGAAGGTACGCCTGAAATAATGTGGAATTCACTTTTAAAAATTAGAAATTTACCAAAAGAAACTCTAATATATTGTGGCCATGAATATACAAAAAGTAATGCAGATTTTGCGCTTACTATCGAAAAAAATAATAACAAATTAATAAAAAGATCTCAGGAAATAAATAAAATAATTAATGAAAATTCTTTCACTGTCCCGACATCTGTAGAAAAAGAAATTGAAACCAATCCGTTTCTAAGAGCAGACAATAATAATATAAAAAAAAACCTTGGTATAGATATTGCATCTTCTGAAGAAATTTTTGGAGAAATTAGAAAAAGAAAAGATAGTTTTTAAGGAACGTTATATTGGCCACCATTTACATTCAATGTTGTTCCTGTAATAAAAACAGATTCATCTTTAGCTAAGTATAAAACAGCTTCTGCAATTTCCTCTGGTTTTCCTAGTCTTCCTAATGGAATTTTGTTTTTAATAATTTTATCTAAAATTTCTTTAGGAACAGCTTGGATCATTTCAGTATCCACATAACCTGGAGCGACACAATTAACCGTAATTCCTTTATTTGCAGTTTCTAATGCTAGAGATTTTGAAAAACCAATCATTCCCGCTTTTGTTGCAGAATAGTTTGTTTGGCCAGCTTGGCCTACTTGTCCATTAACAGAACTGATGTTGATAATTCTTCCAAATCCTTTTTCTCTCATACTATCAATTACACATTTTGACATATTAAAACATGAATCTAAATTTGTTCTTATTACATCCCCCCATTGTCTTACATCCATTTTATGTAACATACTGTCTCTGGTAATTCCTGCATTATTAATTAAAATTTCTACTGGGCCTAAATTTTTTTCTATTTCTTTTATTTTTTCTCTACATTGCTCATAAATTGCAACATCAAATTTATAAACATGCACTCCCGTTTGTTTCGTAAATTTTTGTGCATCTTCATCTCTAGAAACATAACTTGCTGCAACTGTATAACCTTCTTCTTTAAGTCTGAGTGATATAGCTTTGCCTATACCTCTAGTTCCACCTGTAACTAATGCGACTCTTGACATAAATTATATTCTTTCCACGCACATTGCTATGCCCATTCCTCCACCTATACATAATGTTGCTAGTCCTTTTTTAGATTCTCTCTTTTCCATTTCGTGCAACAAAGTATTTAAAATCCTAGTTCCAGAAGCTCCAATTGGATGACCGATTGCAATTGAGCCTCCATTTACATTAACCTTTTCAGGGTCCCAGCCCATTTCTTTATTTACAGCACATGCTTGGGCTGCAAAAGCTTCATTAGCTTCAATTAAATCTAAATCAGATGGTTTCCATTTTGCTTTATCAAGAGCTTTTTTACTAGCAGGTATTGGTCCACTTCCCATAACTGCAGGATCGACTCCGGCAGTGGCCCATGATGCTATTTTTGCTATTGGTTTTATGCCTAATTTTTCTGCTTTATCTAATTTCATCAGTACAACTGCGGCTGCACCATCATTTATCCCAGAAGCGTTTCCGGCTGTAACAGTTCCGTCTTTTTTAAAAGCAGGTTTTAAGTTTTTTAGATTTTCTAAAGTACATCCATGTCTAGGATATTCATCATCTCTAACAACAACTGTTCCTGTTTTTAATTGGACTGAAACAGAAACAATTTCTTTTTGAAATTTACCATTTTTTTGCGCTTCTTCTGCTTTGTGTTGTGAATTCAAAGCCATTTCATCTTGTTGATCCCTAGTTATTTGCCATTTTTCTGCAACGTTTTCTGCGGTCACACCCATATGATATCCATTAAAAATATCCCATATGCCATCTTTGATCATGCTGTCAATCATTTCTGTATCTCCCATTATTCCAGCTTGTCGTAGGTGAAAACAATGAGGGGCTTGTGTCATATTTTCTTGACCTCCAGCAACAATAATTTCGGCTTCATTGTTGATAATAGATTGTAAACCAAGTGCAACAGATCTTAATCCTGACCCACAAACTTGATTTATTGTAAAAGCAGTAATTTCTTGAGGAACCCCAGCTTTAATAGATGCTTGTCTTGCAGGATTTTGACCGCACGATGCTGTTAAAACTTGTCCCATAATTACCTCGGATACATCTTCACCTTTAATTTTAGCTCTATTTAAAACTTCCTTAATTACAATTGAGCCCAAATCTGCAGCAGTTATATTGGAAAATGAACCATTAAATGATCCAACAGGAGTTCTAGCAGCACTAACAATAACAATATCTGACATAATAGAATTTAATTTATTAGATAGGACGTTCTTTTCAACTTATTTTTTTTCTTTAATTTAAAATGATAAATCATTTAGCATTTTCAATGATGAAAGAAGCAAGAGAATACAAAAAAATCTTTTTATAATAATTTCATTTAAATTATGCATAATCTTAACACTTAAGGGGACTGAAATCAGTGTTCCAATACTTATTAAAATAAAAGGAATTATACTAATATATCCTAATGAATATATTGGTCTATTTTCAACACCAAAACCAATAATTAAAAAAACAAGAGTAGCGGGAACACTAATCAAAAAACCAATTCCAGATGAAGTTCCAACTGCTCTTTTTATAGTCCTTCCACAACTAATTAATAAAGGAACACTTAAAGTTCCACCACCAATTCCAAGTATAGATGATAACGAACCAATCAAAAAACTAATGAAAATTTGTATAGATTTTAAATAATTATGTGTCTTTGTTGAATAGTTCTTTGTATAAAACATATATATTGCAACAAAAAAAGAAAAAATAGCAAAAAGGAAAAGTAAAATACTTCCATCTACAAAATTTGCCAAAGTTGCACCAAATAAGGAGCCTAACAAAATTGTTATCCACCATTTATTTAATAAACTTAAATCTACTGAATTCATTTTATTATGTGAAATTGCCGAATTTAATGATGCTGGAATAATAGTTGCAAGTGATGTACCAATGGCCATATGCATAGAAATATTTTGTGAAAAATCTAAAAAATTGAACAAATGGTATATAACTGGAACTACAACTATGCCGCCACCTAATCCAAGAAAACCTGCAAGCATTCCAGAAATAAATCCTGTGAATAATAAAATTGTAATAATAAAAAAAAGGTTTATTTCGAACATTATATAAATTTTAAAAAAATTATTTTATACTACTTCGGCATAACAATTACTAGAAAGAATTTTACATTTTCTTTATGAGTTTTAAAAAAAAAATAAGAATTATAATTGGTTCATTAAATGTCGGTGGGACTGAAAAGCAATTAGTTCAAATTTTAAATGGGCTTTATAAAAAAAACTGGAATATTGAAATTATAACAATTACCAACATAGGTGAACTTGCAAAAATACTAAATAAAAATATTAAAATTAAATGTATAAAATCAAAAAGTTTTTTAAAAATTTTATTACCTATAAAATATATTTTTAGCCTATATAAAATTTTTAAAGAAGATCCAAAAACTATAACTCATTTTTTTTTACCCCAATCCTACATTCTTGGAATGCTTGCAGCAATCCTTGCAAAAACATCTTGTAAATTAATAATGAGTAGAAGATCATTAAATACCTACCAAAAAAATTATTTTTTTTGTAAAAGAGTAGAGAAGTTTTTACACAAAAAAATAGATAAAATTTTAGTAAATTCCTCTGCTATAAAAAATCAACTAATCAAAGATGAAAAAGTAGAAAACAAAAAAATTAAATTAATCTATAACGGAATAAAAATAAAAACAATAAAAAGAGCAAAAACAAAAAACAAATTTAATATTTCTATTGTCGCAAATTTAATTCCTTACAAATGTCATGACATTCTTTTAAAATCTTTAAGTTTGATAAAAAACCAATTACCAATCAATTGGAAACTATACTGTATAGGAAGAGATGATGGAATAAAAAAAAACTTACTATATTTATCTAAAAAATTTAAAATAAAAAAAAATGTTGTATTTTTAGAAACTACAAATATCGAAAATTTTTTATATTCTAGTCATATTGGTATTTTATGTTCTAGCGAAGAAGGTTTTCCAAATGCCATACTTGAGTATTTTGCTGCAAAACTTCCTGTAATTTCTACAAATGTTGGAGGTTGTAAAGAGATTATAAAAAATAAAAAAAACGGATTGCTTATTCCAAAAAAAGATCCGAAACAACTAGCTAAAGCAATAATATTTTTATACAAAAACAATCAAATTAGAAAAAAATATGGATTTGCTGGATATAAATTAATTAAAGGAAAATTTAATATAAAAAAAACAATAAAAGAACATGAAAAAGTATATTTAAATATGTAAACCTTGACATAGATAAAAGTACTTGTATATTCCACAAGTTAGTAAAAATGTAAATTTTTTTAAATATAATTGTTATGTTTGCTATAGTTAAAACTGGTGGAAAACAATATAAGATTAAAGAAAATGATATTATTTTAGTTGAAAAATTATCAAATAAAAAAGGTGATTCAATTAATTTAAATGAAATTTTATTATTAAGTAATGATAAAAAAGAAATAAAGATAGGAACACCTCTATTAAAAGGAATATCAGTTAAAGCAAAAGTTTTAGAACAAAAAAAAGGAAAAAAAGTTATAGTTTTTAAAAAAAAAAGAAGAAAAAATTATAAAAAAACAATAGGTCATAGACAAAACTTTACTGTATTAAAAATTTTAAAAATTGGTACTAAAACTAATACAAAAAAATAAAGAAAAAAAATATTATTTAACATAAAAAAATGGCACATAAAAAAGCAGCAGGAAGTTCAAAAAATGGAAGAGATAGCATTGGCAGAAGATTGGGTTTAAAAAAATCTGGAGGTCAAATAGTGATTCCTGGTAATATTATTTTAAGACAAAGAGGCACAAAATTCCATATTGGTAAAAATGTAGGCATTGGAAATGATCATACTATTTTTGCATTGAAAAAAGGTACTGTGGTTTTCAAAAAGAAAAAAGAGAGTAAAGTTTATGTTTCAGTAGTGCCGAAACAAAATTAAATTTTATTCATATCATAAACTCCTATTAAATTATTCTAATTTTTT
>PTKQ01000032.1 GCA_002937815.1 Alphaproteobacteria bacterium MarineAlpha6_Bin2
TTTTATTTTCAGCAGTAAATTTATCATTTGTTTTGAATTTAATCTCCCAGTATTGACATTTCTTGGACTTGGATGATAGGAACAAAATAAAGTGATATTTTTATTTATTTTATAAAATGCTCCATGAGAAAATTTCAATTTTGTTAATTGATTTAAATAATTGATATGTTTAAGAAATTTTATACAACCATCAAAAGCAATTTTTCCTAAGGCTAAAATAATTCTTGTATTTTTTAGCATTTTTAATTCTTTTTGAAAAAAATTAAAACACGACTTTAACTCATTTGGTTTTGGTTTATCTTCAGGAGGGACACATTTTAAAATAGGTGTCATGTATGAATTAATTAATTTTAAACCATCGTTCTTTTTAATAGAAGTGGGTTGGTTAGCTAGTTTTGAATGATATAGACAATTCATTAAAAAGTCTGCAGATTTGTCTCCTGTAAAAACTCTACCAGTTCTATTACCTCCATGGGCCGCGGGAGCAAGACCAACAATTAAAAGTTTAGCTCTTTTGCTTCCATATCCCGTTATTGGTTTGCCCCAATAATTCCATTCTCTAAATCTTTTAGTTTTTTCTTTAGCTATTTTTTTTCTAAACGCAACTAATCGTTTACATTTTTTGCAACTTATAATTTCATTATTTAGATTTTCCCAATCTTGTTTAGACACTTTTATATTTAATAAAAAAAAACGGATCTCAACAAGTGTTAAGAGCCGTTTTTTTCTTTAAGAAGCTTAATTAATTAAACTTCTGCGCATGCATAGCTGTTAATTTCGAGGCCAACAGCTATTTCTGCGACTTTAGGTGTATACCAAGTCATATAATTGACCTCCCTATTTACAGTATAAATAAATTATATGAACTTTTTTATTATTGATCTAAACGTTTTTTTTATATAAAATAATCGATATTTTCGATTAGAAAAATTTTTTAAATGTATCATCCAACATTCAAACAACTTAAATATCTATTAGCCGTTTCTAATAATTTACATTTTGGTAAAGCGGCAAAAGAATGTTTTGTTAGTCAATCAACGTTAAGTTCGGGTATTCAAGAATTAGAAAAATTATTAAATATTAAACTTATTGAAAGAACAAAAAGACGCGTTTTATTAACACCTTTGGGTGAAAATATTTCCGAGAGATCTCAGAAAATAATTATGGAATTGAACGATGTATTAGATTATGCAAAATCTTCTCAAAAAATATTATCTGGGGAAACGAGGTTAGGTATCATTCCAACCATTGCTCCATATATTCTGCCTCAAATTATGCCAAAACTAAACTCTAAATATCCGATGTTAGAATTAAAACTTATAGAAGATCAAACTGCAAATATTTTGAAAATGCTTTCTAATGGTAGTCTTGATTTAGCTATCATAGCCAAACCTTATAATACTATAAATTTAACTGTATTAACTTTAAAAAAAGATTTTTTTTATGTAGCTGTTCCATCTAACAATCCTTTAGCGAAAAAAATAAATCAATCTATAAATTCACATGATATTAGCAAAACTAATATGTTACTGCTTGATGAAGGTCATTGTTTACGTGATCATGCTTTAGAAGCATGCGGTCCTAAAGCTAGGGCCAATGTTGATGCTTTTAAAGCAACATCATTATTAACGCTAGTTCAAATGGTGGCTTCTGGTGTTGGAATAACTTTATTACCGGAAATTGTAATAAATTCTCAATTAGTAAAAAACACTAAAATAAGAATTTTAGAATACGAAAATAAAAAAAATTATAGAGAAATTTGTATTTGTTGGAGAAAATCATCACCAAGAATTAATGAATTTAATGCCTTAACTAGTTTTTTTATGAAAAATTTGTAATTAGTTAATGGAGTGTATCAACAATCTTTTTATAGTCTTTTGGATCCGATACTTTTTTAAAGACTCCGTAAAACCTTACATAACCAATTTTATCTTTCTCTTTTAACAATTTTAATATCAGATCTCCAATTTTTTTAGTTGAAATTGCGTCTTCCCCTAATTTCTGAACTTTTTCACAAATTTCTTCCGAAATTTCTTCTGTCTTTTTCGTTTCATCAATACAACCATTTAATGCAGTTTTAATTGAGTTGTAAATTCTATCTTTATTAAAAGGTATAATTTGGCCATTACTCTTAATAACATTAAATTGAGGCTTATCTACTTTTTCATAAGTTGTAAATCTGTTTCCACATTTGCATAATCTTCTTCTTCGTATCATTGTGCCTTTTTTTGTAACTCGCGAATCTGTTACACTTGTGTCGTTGAGATTAAATGTAGTTTTTTTGTTATTTTCTAACCTTTGGCTACAGATAGGGCATTTACTTGTTTTTTTTAACATTTTTCTTGTATTAAAATTTAGTCATACTACATATTGTATATATATTATTTATGGTACTTATACAAGGAAAATTATATGTCAATTAAAAAATTTGTGGATAACATGTGGATAAATATAAATGAAAAAATTATTTAAAAAATTTATTTTTCCATCTTCAGTTATATTTTTACTGGCCAATTGCAGTGCAATTGTTCCTTCTTCCTTTGAAACCTCATTTAAATATTTAGGTTATCTAAAAGGAGGAATGGATAGTGCTTCATTCATAACAACTGGAAAAACTACAAACGATCATATGTTATCAGCTGTAATTGGTAAAGATTGCAGAATTGCTAGGTTAATTAAAAAAAAACCTATGTGCATAGAAATTAATTCAAAAGTTTTCAAGTATAAGTTATTTAGAGAAGGAAAATTAGTTACTTCTAATAATGTTGTTAAAATGCAATTTCCTTCAGAAATCTATGATTTTAAACATGCATTAAAAAAAAATTTGGTAGAAAATAACAAGTATCTAAAAAAAAATAAATAATAAAAATAAAACAAAAATAATTTCTTTTAATCTTTAGCGTCTTGTAAATAAATCTTTTTTTTGAAATGTCTTGATATGGGTATGAATATGAGCGTAACCACCAGCATTAATATTGTAAAAAATAAAAAATAATTTGTTTGATCTAAAATTAGACTTCCATCTGACCTTACATTATAAAAATTTACTATACTTGTGACAATATTTCCTAATGCTATACTTAATAGAAATAAAGAAACTAGAATAGATTTTAATTTTTTAGGAGCATGAGTATAAGAGATTTCTAAACATGTTATGGACACGAATATTTCACCACTCGTTAAAACAGCATAAGCTAGAATTTGCCATCCTATATTAACAGTTAGTCCTGAATCTATCCAATATTGAATGATTGTAATGATTAAAAATGATATAGCAGTTAAAAAAAAACCAATAATTATTTTATTTATAGAATTTAAATCTATAAATTTGTTTATTTGTGGGTAAAGGTAGTAGAAAAATAATGGTGTAAATAATAATATCATTATTGGATTAGCCGCTATAACTTGAGAGCTCAACCACTCAATACCCAAAAAATTTCGATCCATTTTTTCCGCTTGAAGAATCCATGAGGATCCAGTTTGATCAAATAAACACCAAAAAAAGGAAACAAAAATAAATATGCTAGACAGTTTGAAAATTAATTTAATATTTTTTTTTTTAACTAATTCTTTTAAAATTTTCTTTTCTGGTTTTATATGTATAAATTTAAATCGTCCCATCCAAAAAAATAAAGTTGCTAATAGCATAAATAAGCCTGGTATACCAAAGGCTACATGGGCTGAATAATGTTTTAAACAGTATGGTATTAACAATGTAGAAATAAACGCCCCAAGATTTATAGATATATAAAACCAGCCATACACTTTACTTAATAAAAAGCTATTCGTTTGGCCAAATTGATCTCCAACATGTGCTGATACACAGGGCTTTATTCCACCTGATCCTATGGCAATTAATGATAAACCTATTACTAAACCCAATTTTGATGGATCAACTGCTAAAACAAAGTGACCCAAACAATAAACAATAGATAAAAAAATTATTGTTTTGAATTTTCCAAAAAAGATATCTGATATTAATGCACCAATTACAGGGAAAAAATAAACAGCAGAACTAAATAAATGAAAATAGACTTTAGCATTTTCTTCAGATAAATTTATTTCTCCTTGGGTGATATGCAAATATTGTGTCATGTAGACAACCAATATTGCTTTCATGCCATAGAAACTAAACCTTTCCGCAGCTTCATTAGCGATTATATAAGGGATACCTTTAGGAAGCTTTTTTGTTTGAATTGGTTTATCAAAATATTTATTCACTGACTTGCCGAATGACCTCATTCATATATTTATAACAAATAGAAAAGTGTCCTTCATTAGTCTTTAGAAATATTTCTTTATTTTTCAGTTTTTTTTTATAATAATTGCTTGTAATTGGTGGCACTGTATAATCTTGTGTTCCATGCCATATAAAAAATTTTTTTTTAACATTTTTTAAATCAAAATTCCAGTCACTACCATATAATTTTGCATCTCTATAAACACCGCTAATTCCATTTCTTATAGCTTCCTGAAAATTTTTAATCAATTTAACTCCTCTAGTTTTATCAAATAATTTTAAATCTGACTTTGGTAACAGAATCTTCTTTTTCCATTTCATAAAACTTCTTTCTATATCACTATTTAACAACCTTGTTCTTATAAAGTTAAATAAAAGCCATGAAACGATAGGTTTTTTTCCCATTTGTATCAATAATCCAATTTTTCCTTTGTCCATTCCTTTAGTATTATATGGAGCTATACCACATACTATAGCTACAGACTTAAGCCTTTTATTTTTTATTGAATATCCACAAGCTGATGCAAAAGGGGCCCCACCAGAAGCACCAATAATAGAAAACTTCTTTAAATTTAGCTTATCTGCGACCTCTAATACTATTTTGGGCCAATCTAAAATTTTAAAACCTCTTATAGGATCGGACAATCCGTAGCCAGGCCTTTCAAGAGCAATAATATTACATTTTTTTTTATTGAGTGGTATATTTTTTAATTCTAGTCTTGAACCTGGCCAACCATGAAAATAGAAAACTGGAAATAAATTAGGATTGCCATATAGAGCTAGGCCTATTCTTTTTCCATTATTTAATTTTATTGAGGACTTTGATCTAAATCCCTTTTTCATTCTAACAAAAACTACTAAAAATTTTTAGTAGCTTTATTTTTTGCTTCACGAGAAGCTGAGAAAGAAACATTTGCAGTAGCATTATTTTCAGCGGATCTATTTTTTATAAATGCTGATGAAATATTTCCAGTTGCATTGTTTTTTGTTTGTCTAGATTTAAATTTATTCATAATTTTTATAAATTAATTCTATTTATAGACATATAAATTATTATAATGTTTTTGCAAGTATAGTTTAATTTTTTTTT
>PTKQ01000033.1 GCA_002937815.1 Alphaproteobacteria bacterium MarineAlpha6_Bin2
AAAAGAACTAAATATTCCCGTTCTTTGTCTTTCCCAATTGTCAAGACAAGTTGAACAAAGAGATGATAAAAGGCCACAATTAGCAGATTTAAGAGAATCAGGCGCAATTGAGCAGGATGCAGATGTTGTTATGTTTATATATAGAGAGGAATATTATTTGGAAAGAAAAGAACCGACACCAGGTTCTGAAGACTATCAAAAATGGCAAGAAAAGATGGCTAAGATTCACAATGTTTCAGAAGTTATTGTAGCGAAACAAAGACATGGGCCTATAGGGAAAGTAAATTTACATTTTGAGGGTGCAACAACAAAATTTAGTAATCTTGCAAAAAAAAAGATAGTGGCAAACTACTAACTAAATTTTCTCTTTTCTTTCTTTTTTTTTGTAATATAAATCACTTAATTTTAAAAAAAAAAGATGCCAAGTTTAATAAATAAAATTTATGAAAACATTATTATTAAACACCCCATTTTTATAATTTTCTTTTTAATTCTTGTTCTTGGTTTTTTTTCTCTACATATAAAAAATTTTGAATTAGATGCATCAGCGGACTCATTAATATTAGAGGATGATGAAGATCTTAAAATTTTTCGTAAAATTATAAGTAGATATGATACAAAAGATTTTGTTATCATTACCTATAAACCAAATGAGAATTTATTTTCTTTAAATTCATTTGAAAATATTAAAAGCTTAAAAAGTAAACTTGAGAATTTAGAAAATGTTCATGAGGTTATTACATTAATTGATCTTCCTTTACTAAAAGTAGCTAATGTTCCACTAAAAAGACTTAATGCAGATAAAATAAAAACGATAATTGATCCTGATATTGATATTAGTCTTGCAAAAAAAGAGATATTGGAAAGTCCAATATTTAAAAATCTTATTGTTAGTGAAGATGGTCAGTTAACTTCTTTAATTGTTAATCTTAAAAGAGATGAACAGTTTGTTGAATTACTAAGAAAAAGAAATGATTTGCGTGCTAAAGAAAAATTAAAAATTGAAGAAGAAAAAGAACTTAAAAAAATACTTGTAGAATATGACAAAAGAAAAAGGAATCTAAAAAAAATTAATCATCAAAATATTGCAGCTATTAGAGAAGTTATTAAAGAATTTACTGATACTGGAGAAATACACCTTGGTGGAGTTCCAATGATTGCCGATGATATGATTGAATTTATAAAAAGTGATTTGGTTAATTTTGGAGTTGGAGTTTTTTTATTTATTATCATCACTTTAATTGTAGTTTTTAGAGAATTAAGATGGGTAGCTTTACCATTACTAAACTGTTTTTATGCTGTCCTAATAATGATTGGTGTCCTTGGGTTTGTAAACTGGGATGTGACTGTCATATCATCTAACTTTATCTCTTTGATGTTAATTTTAACAATCGCTATGAACATTCACTTAGCTGTCCGATATAAACAACTTTGCAATGAAATGCCAAATAGTGAACAAAGTGAAATTGTATTTTTAACAACAAAAAAAATGGTATGGCCTTGTTTGTATACAGCATTAACTACTATTTGTGCTTTTACATCTCTAGTGTTTAGTGGCATAAAACCAGTAATTGATTTTGGTTGGATGATGGCAATTGGATTAAGTGTAACTTTTCTAACCTCTTTTATTTTATTTCCATCTATATTATTGCTTTTAAAAAAAAAAGAAGATTCTTTCAATAATGAAGCACAATCTCATTTCACTGGAGGTCTGGCATACTTAGCAAAACATCATGGTAATAAAGTTTTATTTCTTTCCGGGTTATTAACAATCATAACAATTATTGGTATTACAAAATTAAAAGTTGAAAATAGTTTCATAAATTATTTTAAAGAAAAAACAGAAATCTACCAAGGTATGAAACTAATTGATGAAAAGCTTGGAGGCACAACACCTCTTGATATAGTTATAAATTTTAAAAAAGAAACATTTGATTCTAATGAAAGTATTCCATCATCAGATGACGCTGAATTAGGTTTGGATGATGATTTTTTTGATTTAGGCTCTGAAATTGAAATAAATACAAAAGATTATTGGTTTACATCAACAAAAATTAAACAAATCGAGAAAGCACATAATTATTTAGAAAGTCTTCCAGAAATAGGTAAAGTTTTATCACTAACATCATTAATTAGAGTTGCTGAAGATTTAAATGAAGGTAAGGAATTTGATCCTTTTGAATTAAATGTTATTTATAAAAAACTTCCTGAAAAATTAAAAAGAAATATTGTCGATCCATATATATCAATTGAACATAATGAAGCTAGAATTAATTTAAGAGTTTTAGACTCACAAAAAGACTTAAGAAGAAAAGAATTAATTGAAAAAATAAATAGTGATTTCAAAAATAAATTGGAATTTAATGAAGATCAATTTCAAATTACAGGTGTACTTGTTTTATATAATAACATGTTACAAAGTCTTTTTGACTCTCAAATTAAAACTCTAGTTTTTGTAATGTTTGGTATAGCAATAATGTTTATTATACTATTTCGTTCTTTAACATTGTCTATAATCGGTATTATTCCAAATTTTATAGCTGCCATATCAATACTTGGAATAATGGGCTTGCTAAAACTGCCACTTGATATGATGACAATCACTATAGCTTCAATAACGATTGGAATAGCTGTAGATAATAGTATTCATTACATTTATCGCTTTAGAGAAGAATTTAAAAAAATAAATGATTATAAAAAAACGATTGATATATGTCACATGAGTGTGGGAAGAGCTATTTTTAATACATCTGTCACTATAATTTTTGGGTTTTCAATCCTTGTATTATCTAATTTTATTCCAACAATTTATTTTGGTTTATTTACTGGCTTGGCCATGTTAATTGCAATGTTAGCAGTTCTAACATTATTACCAAAATTAATATTAATGGTTAAACCCTTTTAAAAATTTCTCAATAAATGGCAATTTTTGACATAATTATAATTTCATTAACTCTAATATCATCCTTATTAGGATTATCTCGCGGTTTTATCAAAGAATTGTTATCAACATCAAAATGGCTTTTAGCTTCTTTCGTGGCTTATATTTCTTTTGAAAAAACTAAAATTATATTATCTAAATTCTTCAAAGATTCTGCGATTCTTGATTTAATTGCTGGAGGATCAATTTTTATATTAATATTCGTTTTATTATCAATTATTTTTAATTTTTTGTCAAAAATTATAAACACCGGTAGCTTAGGAACAATAGATAAATTATTAGGATTTTTTTTTGGTTTTGCGAGAATAATCATAATATTCTCTCTAACTTTAGTAATCTATAACAACATATTTTTTAATCGGGAAAAACCAGTGTGGATCACCGATTCATTTTCAATTGAATATATTGAAAAAGCAACAATATACTTTCAAAATATATTTTTAAATATTAATTTAAAAAAATGATATCATAACTTGAAACTAGCAAAATAGATCTTAAAAATATATTAAGGTATTAATTAATACTTAATAAAATATGTGTGGAATATTTGGTATATTTAACCATGAAGATGCTTCAACAATAACTGCCTTAAGTCTACATTCTCTTCAACATAGAGGACAAGAAGCTTGTGGGATTGTTACGCATGACAAAAAAAACTTTTATTTAGAAAAAAGATTGGGCTTGGTTGGTGATAACTTTACAAAAAAAGAGGTAATAGAGAAACTTCCAGGGTCATATGCTATTGGTCATAATAGGTATGCAACAACAGGAGAGACTGTTTTAAGAAATGTCCAGCCATTTTTTGCAGATTTATCAAGTGGTCCTATATCAATTGCACATAATGGAAATCTAACCAATGGAATATTTCTTAGAAAAAAATTAGTTGAAAAAGGTTCAATTTTTCAAACAACATCCGATACAGAAACAATAATTCAGCTTATTGCTGTATCAAAACGTACAAGATTTATAGACAAATTAATTGATGCTTTATTTCAAATTCAAGGTGGTTTTGCACTTGCTGTTATGACAAACAAAAAATTAATTGGGGTAAGAGATCCGTATGGAATAAGACCATTAGTTCTTGGTGATTTAGACGGTTCACCTATTTTAACTTCTGAAACTTGCACATTAGACATTATTGGGGCAAAATTTGTCAGAGAAATTGAAAATGGAGAAATAGTAGTAATTACTGATGAAGGTATCAAAAGTATAAAACCTTTTCCAAAAGTTAACTGTAGACCTGATATTTTTGAATATATTTATTTTTCAAGACCTGATAGTTTTCTTAATGGAAAGAATGTATATCAATGTAGAAAGAATTTTGGCATTCAACTAGCAAAAGAATCGAAAACAAAAGCAGATATAGTTACTGCAATACCAGATTCTGGAATGCCAGCAGCAATAGGGTACGCTGAAGAATCTAAAATTCCTTTTGAACTTGGACTTATAAGAAACCATTATGTTGGAAGAACATTTATAGAACCAAGACAACAAGTTAGACAATTTGGTGTTAAATTAAAACATAATGCAAATAAAGGTTGCATAAAAAACAAAAGTCTAATTTTAATAGATGATTCAATTGTTAGAGGTACTACTTGTCTAAAAATAATAAAAATGCTAAAAGATGCCGAAGTAAAAGAAATACATATGAAAGTTGCAAGTCCCCCAATAACTCATCCTGATTATTATGGTGTAGACACTCCAAAACAAAATGAACTTCTAGCAGTAAATAAAAAAAGTATTGAGGAGATGGCAAAATATATTGGCGTAAAAACATTATCATTTTTGTCAGTGGATGGATTATATAAAAGTATGGGTTTTAAAAAAAGAAATGATAATTTACCACAATTTGCAGACCATTGTTTTACAGGGGATTACCCTGTTATTCCAATTGATAAAACTTTAGGAGAATCAAAACATAATCAATTATCTTTTTTAAGTAACGTTAATATTTAAAAAATAAAAAAAAAAGAAAGAAAATTCATCTTTTTTCATTTAGATAGGGATTTTCACTACCAAAAAATCTTATAAAAACTGGCACATTATCTAAATTAAATTTTAATTTTAATTTTTTTTCTAGAAATTTTTTATATGTTAATGCAATTTTATTTGGACGGTTGGAAAATATAGAAAAAGTGGGTGGATGTTGTTTTATTTGAGTTATATATTTAAACTTGAATTCTCTTCCTTTAATTTTTGTTGGTGGATTGAGTTTAATAGTCTCATTTAACCACTTGTTTAATTTTGAAGTTTGTATTTTTTTATTAAAATTATTTCTTATTTCCAATGAAAATTTCAGGATTTTATTAAAATGCAGATCCTTTAAAGCAGAAATGAAGATTAACTCTCTACTATTAACTTGATATAGTGAGAATTTAACAAA
>PTKQ01000034.1 GCA_002937815.1 Alphaproteobacteria bacterium MarineAlpha6_Bin2
AGAAATTTTTAAAATAAAAAAAGATATAAATAAAATAGGTAAAAAAGAAGGGGTTGCTGATGAAGAAATAAAAGAAATTATTTTAAAAGAAATCAAGAATTTTGAAGAAAAACAAGAAAAAGAAATTGGGGAAAAAAATTTAAGATCAGTTGAAAAAGGTCTTCTACTACAAATTATTGATCATTCATGGAAAGAACATTTATTATTTTTAGATTACTTAAAGCAAGGAATATCTCTAAGAGCTTATGGACAAAAAGATCCTTTAAATGAATATAAAAAGGAAGCATTTAATCTTTTTGAGAATATGCTCTTCAATATTAAAAAAAATGTAAGTAAATTTCTAAGCAATATAAAATTTGAAAAACAAAATGAAGATGCTTATGAGGATGTTTATAAAGATCAAAAATTAGAAAAACCAGAAGAGTCTAAAAATCTATCTGGCGATTTAGAAGTTAAAGCTGTCCTAGCGGCAAAACAACACCCGGAGGAATTAAAAAAACAAAAACCTAAGGATAAAAATTGTTTATTAAATTTCTATCCAAAAACAAAAATTCCAAGAAATACAAGGTGTCAATCAACTGGATTAAAATATAAAAAATGCTGTGGAAAGCTTATTTAAAAAACATTATAAGGATTGATTGGCAATCATTAAATACTTTCGCCTTCTTAAATCTATTAAGTTTTGTGAATCTAAATCTATAATTTCATTTAAACTTTTTTTAATTGCCTCACCAACGTTTTTAATTGTTTGACTAGGATTTCTGTGTGCCCCACCAATTGGTTCGGGAATAATTTCATCTATAATTTTAAGTTTTTGCAAATCTTGTGCAGTTATTTTCATTGCTGTAGCTGCTTCTTCTGCATGCTTGGCATTTTTCCATAAAATAGAAGCACAGCCTTCAGGTGATATAACAGAATAAATGGCGTGTTCAAGCATTAAAATTTTATTGGTAGTTCCTATAGCTATAGCTCCACCAGAACCTCCCTCACCGATAATTACAGAAAGAGTTGGAATTCTTAATGATAATGAAACTTCAATACATTTTGCTATTGCTTCTGATTGGCCTCTTTGCTCCGCACCTACTCCAGGATATGCGCCAGGTGTATCGATTAATGTTATTAATGGTAAAGAAAATTTTTCAGCTAATTTCATGATTCTTAATGCTTTTCTATAACCTTCTGGTTTAGCCATTCCAAAATTATGTTTTATTCTTGATTCTGTATCATTTCCTTTTTCATTTCCAATAATCATTACACTTTTATTTTTAAATGTGCCTACTCCACATATGATAGCAGGGTCCTCTCGAAACAATCTATCTCCAGATAAAGGTTCAAAATCAGGTATCAAAATTTTAATATAATCTAGAAAATGTGGTCTATTAGGATGTCTTGCTACCTGCAATTTATGCCATGGGGTTAATTTTTTATATATTTCACTAAGCTTTTTATCAATTTTTAATTTTATTTGTTCTATTTGTTCGTTAACTTCAATTAGACTTGATTTATCGGAACCAGATTCTTTTAGTTTAGTTATCTTCTTTTGTAAGTCTGAAATATTTTTTTCAAAATCTAATATATTTCTCAATTTTTTTTTCTCTATTTTTTAATTAATTCGGCTTTTTGCACCATTACTTCTGCCTGCCTAACAGAAGCCAAATCTATTAAACGTCCGTCAAGGGAAGCTGCACCCTTGCCTTGTTTCTGCGCCTCTTTCATTGCTTCTAAAATACGTTTAGCTTTAGCAACTTCTTCTTCAGGCGGTGTAAAAATTTTATTTGCTAAATCTATTTGTGATGGATGTATTGCCCATTTTCCTTCACATCCTAAAACTGCGGCTCTATTAGCAGAAGACTTATAAGCATCGGAATCTTTAATTTCGCCAAATGGACCATCTACTGGTCTTAATCCAGCTGCTCTAGCAGCTATAATCATCCTACTTAATGGATAATGCCACATATCAGACCAGACAACATCTCTATTTCCTTTTGAATCTGGATCTGTTAAAACAGAATATTTCGGATTTTGCGTACCAATACCAGTGGTTTTGGCTTTTGTTGATGCTGCATAGTCTGCAATACCAAAATGTAATGACTCATTTCTTTTGCTAGCTGTTGCAATTTCATAGACATTTTGCATACCTAAAGCTGTCTCTACTATCATTTCAAATCCTATTTTCTTTTTTCTTCCAATTTTGTTTTCGATTTGTGTTACTAACATATCAACAGCATAAACATCTTTAGCTGTGCCGACCTTCGGTATCATAATTAAATCTAATCTTTCTCCGCCTTGTTCCATGACATCAACAACATCTCTATACATATAATAAGTATCTAGCCCATTAATTCTGACTGAAATAATTTTTTTACCAAAATCTATTTCATTAAGTGCTTTAATAACATTTTCTCTAGCTTTTTCTTTGTCATCAGGAGCTACGGAATCTTCCAAATCTAAAAAAATTACATCTGTATCAGATTTTGCTGCTTTTTCAAAAAAATCAGGAGAACTTCCAGGAACTGCCAATTCACTTCTATTTAACCTTGTTCTTGTTTGTTTAACACTAAAAAAACTCATTTTTTAAAATCTCCATTAATTAATTTTAAAACAAATGAATACCAATAGTAAAAAGAAATTTCAAATAATATTTTCATTATTTTTACTTAAAGGGTGGAAATTCTCAATTGTTTCAATTAGTTTATCGCGATGTTCAGTATATTTTTGTGTCGTAGTTATACTTGCGTGACCAAGCAATTTTTGTACAACCCTAATATCTGCACCAGAAGTTAATAAATGATTTCCGAAAGCATGCCTAAAAGAATGTGGATGCATTAAATTTTTTTCAATTTTAATTTTATTAGCTAATGCATGTAAAATTTGTAAAACTCTTCGTCTGGTTAAATAACCATCACTGCTATTTGAAGGAAAAAGCCAAGGAGTGTCATCTGTTTTAGTAAATTCTATTTTTCTAAATTCTAAATATTTTTCCATCACAAATTTTGTTTGTCTTACAAAAAAAACTATTCTTTCGCTCCTGCTTTTACCTTTTTCTGGTGGATCAATTAAGATTGTATTTTTGTTCAAATCTATATTATTTAATTTGATCGAAATTAATTCTGATACTCTAATACCTGTTGCATACAATAACTCAATTATTAAATATGATCTTAAATTTTTATAATTATCTATGTTTTTTGATACTGTATTTAAAATTTTGTTAATTTGTTCAATAGATAATGTTATAGATAATGTCTCTTCGGATTTTGGCATATCAATTTTATCAAGTGGATTTGAAGAAACTAATTTTTCAGATAATAAAAACTTATAAAATCGTTTTAAAGCATAAATTTTTCTTGCTTTTGTTTTATTCATAACTTTTTTTAATTTCAAGTATTCTAAAAAATTTAAGACATCAATTTTCTTAATTTTTGTAAATGTTATTTTTTTTTTTATTAAAAAGTCTCTGAACTGATTAATATCATATTTGTATGATAAAATAGTATTGTTATGAACTCCATCCTCTGAGTTTAGGGTATGCAAAAAATTATTTATGTCTTGCAACATAATAAAAAAATATCAATCAAAAAATTAAGGTTTCTATTATTAAATCTTTAACTTTTCCTCCTAGACCTACTCGATCTAGTGATTTTATAATTTTTTGCAAGAAAAAAGGATTAAGCTTGTTTAGTTCGTTTCCATCAGTTGCAATCAAAATTAATAATACAGTTTCTCCAACTCTATTATTATTTGCTGCAAATTCTAATAACGATAAAATTGAAGAATTCGGCATTATTAACAAATTGTCTTCTGATACTTCTAAAGTTGCTAACCATATGCTTGGATTAATTTTAATTCCAAAAGTTTCCAAAAAATAAAAACCTTGAGTATTAAAATTTAATTTTTCATTTTGTAATTCAAATTTATTAATTGATTTAACAATTTCTTTCTGAGAAATATTAAATTCTGTATTATTTTGAAAATCCTTTTCATATAATTTGTAAATTTCAGCAATTGGCCAAATTTCCATAAAATCAATAAATAAGTCTATATTATCGTCTTTATACTTTATTAATAGTTCATACCATTCAAAAGCCACTTCTAATTCGTTCGAATAAAATAATGCTTTAGATGCTGTATTAGCAAACCATAATAATGTTTTTGATGGTTTAATTTCTAAAATTGTTTCTAAATTTAATTGAACAATTAAAGAATAGCTTTTGTGTTCAAGTGCTATATCTAATGCTTTTTTTAAAATTTTTGCCTTATTTTCAATGTTAACTTCTTTGATAGCTCTTTGATATAAAATAGCTTGAGTGGCAGGACCCAAATCAACAAATTCGTTATCTAACGGAAATTTCATTTCATTTCCTTTAACTTCATAGCTATTATATATTTCTTCTATAGTATCTTTTGGTATAGAGATTAAGTTTTGTGATTTTTCTAAAGCTGTAATTCTTGTTTCAATTGAAACATTGGGCATTCCGTACAACATACTTAAAAATAAAGGATCATCATTAAGAGTTGTGACATCTGATAAAGTAATTTTTCCAATACGAGTCATAGCAAGATTAAGAAGATTTATATTTTGAAATTGAGAACCATCGATATCTTCTTTGTAAATTAAATTATCAAGTATACTTAAAAAATCATCATCATTAAAATTTTTGTCTTCCTTTATTAAACTTAACCCTAGATTTGCTTTGTTTATTTCATCATTAAGAATTTGACAAAAAATTTGGATTTTTTTCCAATAAAGATTTGATCTATATCTTTTTAATTTTTCATCAATATTAGAACAAACAAAATCAAAATTATTAAGAGATAAATTAATTTCTAATTCTATTTTTTGAATTTCTTCTTCTTTTTCATCATCGGGAAAAGCATCAATTAACAATTTTGCATTTTCTAAATCACCTAATTCTAGTAGTTTTTTAATCCTTATTATAAATAAATTATTTTCAGATTCGCCTGATGGAACGCTGGCGCTTGTTAATAAAAGTTTTTTTGTTAAATCAATTGCAATATCAGATTTTTTATTTACGGGAAGTAGTTTTAAATATTTTTCAACAAATTTTCTATCAGAACCCTCCCACATTTTATATCCTAAACCTTTATCAACAGATAAAATGCCAATTGTATTCATATCAATTCTTTTTAGTTCTATACTTTGAATATTCTTAATATTCTTTTTTAATTCAAAATCTTTTTTTTTATTTTCTTTCTCAATTTCCTCAATTTCATGTACTTCAATATCATGTTGAATACCCCCAGCTCCCCAAGTTTCTTTACCTATACCC
>PTKQ01000035.1 GCA_002937815.1 Alphaproteobacteria bacterium MarineAlpha6_Bin2
TTTAAATGGAACCAAATACCATTAAAAAGAAAAATGAATACTAATAAATTAAATTTTAAAATAAATAATTTTGTAAATCCTTTTGCTGTAAATGTAGGTAATCCGCATGTAGTTTTTTTTATAAAAGATTTAAAAAAAATAAATTTAAAAAAAATAGGTCCAAAAATTGAAAGACATACTTTATTTCCAGAAAGAATTAATGTTAATTTTGCTGAAATTTTAAGTAATAATAAAATTTCTTTAAAAGTATGGGAAAGAGGAGTTGGTATTACTAAAGCATGTGGAACAGGTGCTTCAGCAACAACCGTAGCTGCAATAAAAAAAAAATTAATAAATGGTAGAATTTGTTATATACAAATGGATGGTGGAAAATTAAAAATTGAGTACAAAAAAAATGGACATATTATAATGACAGGACCTGTAAAAATGATAAAAAAAGGAAACTTAAATAAATTTTTATGACAAACCAGAATGTTATAACATTTGGATGTAGACTTAATAGTTTTGATTCACAAATTATTAAAGAAAAAGCAAAATTAAAAAAATTGCAAAATACTTTTTTTATTAACACCTGTGCTGTAACTAAAGAAGCCGAGAAACAAGCTAGACAAAAAATTAGAAAAATAAGAAGAGAAAATCCAAAAGCAAAAATCATTGTAACAGGGTGTTCTGCGCAAATTAATCCTAAAATTTATAAAAATATGCAGGAAGTTGATTTGGTATTGGGAAATGAAGAAAAATTTAATTTTGATAAATATTTAAATTTACTTAACTCTGAAACCTCTGAAATGGTAGTTAACAACATAATGTCAGTGAAAGAAACGGCAAATCATTTCATTAATGGTTTTGATAAAAAAGCAAGAGCATTTATTCAAATCCAAACAGGATGCGATCATCGATGTACTTTTTGCATAATTCCTTACGGTAGAGGAAATAGTAGAAGTGTTCCTATTGTCAAAATTTGTAAACAAATAAAAATACTTTTAGATAAAGGATTTAAAGAAATTGTTTTAAGCGGTGTTGATTTAACATCCTATGGTAACGACCTTTTAGAAAAACCAAAATTAGGTCAATTGGTAAAAAAATTATTTAAAGATATAAAAAATTTAGAAAGACTTCGATTGTCATCACTTGATGCAATAGAAATAGATAAAGATCTCCAAGATGTCATTTGTCATGAAGAAAGACTAATGCCTCATCTCCATTTAAGTATTCAATCTGGTGATGATATGATTTTAAAAAGAATGAAAAGAAGACATTTAAGAAAAGATGTTATTAATTTATGCAATAAGTTAAAGAAATTTAGAAATAATATTGTTTTTGGTGCAGATATTATTGCTGGATTTCCTACTGAAACGAATGAAATGTTTCAAAACAGCGAAAAAATTTTAGATGAGTGTGATTTAACTTACCTTCACATTTTTCCTTATTCAAGTAGACCAAACACACCGGCATCAAAAATGCCACAAGTTCCTCAACAAATTATAAAAGAAAGGGCAAAGCTACTAAGAATTAAAGCAAAAAAAATATTAAAAAAATTTTTAAATGAGCAGATTGATAAAAATCATAAAGTCCTTTTTGAAAGTGAGATAGAAGGGCATTCTGAAAACTTTGTACCGATTATTACTAAAACAAAACAGAAAATTGGAGACATTGTTTCTGTAAAAGGAAAGTATATAAATAATGAAAGATTAGTTTCTCAGGTAATTTAATGGCTTGGTTAACAAGGATAAAAGATAGTCTCCTTAAAAAAATAAAAAAAAAAATACCCAAAAAAGATCTTGAATCTGCAGAAAAAACTAGACTTGAAAAAAAAACTAAAAGCAAAAAACCAAAAATAGAAATAGAAATTTTACCAAAAAAAATAATTAAGCAAAAAAAAGAATTATCAAAGAAACCTAAGCAAAAAAAAGTATTTGGTTTTTTTAAAAAAAAAGAAATCTCTCAAATTGAAAAAGATCCAGAAAAAAAACGCAGTTGGTTTCAAAAATTAAAAACAGGTCTTTTTAAATCATCTGATAAAATAACACAAGATGTAAAAAAAATATTTGTTAATAAAAAATTAGATGTTCAAACTTTAAATGATTTAGAAGAATTATTGATAATGGCAGATCTGGGCCCTGCTTCTGCAGAAAAATTAACAGCTGAATTGGCAAACGAAAAATTTGATAAGAACATTAAACCTGATGAAGTTAGAGTTTTTTTAGCAAAAAAAATAGAAGAAACATTAGTAGAAATAGCAAGGCCAGTGGAACTTGACAATAATCAAAAACCTAATGTTATATTAGTTGTAGGTGTAAATGGTACAGGAAAGACAACTACAATTGGTAAATTAGCACACCAATATTCTGGACAAGGAAAAAAAATAATAATTGCTGCATGTGATACATTTCGTGCAGCTGCAGTGGAGCAATTAGAGATCTGGGCGCAAAGAGCAAATGCTGGATTTTTAAAAGGAAATGAAGGAACCGATCCTGCAGGTTTAGCTTTTGATGCATTACAAAAAGCCAAAGCTGAGAATAGTGACATTTTATTTATAGACACGGCTGGAAGAGTACAAAATAAAACAGAATTAATGGAAGAATTGGCTAAAATTATAAGAGTTATAAGAAAAATTGATCCAACTAGTCCTCATCACTGTCTGTTAACATTAGATGCAACAACTGGACAAAATGCATTAAGTCAAGTTGAAATTTTTAAGCAAGTGGCAGAAATTTCTGGATTAATAATTACTAAATTAGATGGAAGTGCTAAAGGTGGTGTATTGCTGTCTCTTGCTGAAAAATTTAATTTACCTGTTCATGCAATTGGTGTTGGTGAAAAAATTGAAGACTTACAATCTTTTGAAGCATCTGAATTTGCTAAAAGTCTTATGGGTTTAGATAAATAAAAAATATGAAACAAAAAGGATCATTAATGAAATCACTTATAGAAATAATTCCGCTTATATTGTTTTTTGTAGCAAATGCAAAATATGGAATAATGTTTGCTACAAAAGTTTTTGTTGCGACCACAATAATTGCATTGTTTGTAAGCTATCTCTATTTAAAAAAAATTTCTACCCCCCTTATAATTACAACTTGTTTTGTTCTTATTTTCGGTGGACTTACAATCTTTTTTAAAGATCCTATTTTTATTAAATTAAAACCAACAATAGTTTATTCTTTATTTGCTCTTTTCTTATTTTTTGGCTTGATAATAAAAAAAAATTTTTTACAAATCTATCTTTCTAGTTTACTAAAATTAAATGACATGGGATGGAACATTTTAACGAAGAGATGGGGTTTTTTTTTCATAGGTATAGCATTCTTAAATGAAATTATTTGGAGAAACTTTTCTACTGATTTTTGGGTTTCTTTTAAAGTTTTCGGATTTTTACCACTAACTATTATCTTTATATTTTGTCAACAAACTTTAATTAAAAAATACTTGATTAAATAGAGGTTCTTTTTAGAAACGATATCCGTACAGAACGGCAAAGGTATCTAAACCTTCATTTGTACCTTCTCCCCAAAGATTTGCGTTTGAGATATGATCAAGTCTCAATGAAATAGAATCTTTACCATAAAAATTCCAACCAATTTCTACAGCCTCTCGAAATAATATACTTGAACCTAATTCTTTTTTATCAGTTTGAACATTAGTCGCAGAATGTATCTTATCTCCGTCATGATATGCAAGTCCCCAGCTGAAATTAAAAAACATTCTTTTTGGCAATTTATAATCCCAGGTAACACCAGCATAAGCTTGGCTTGTATCCCCTGTCATATTAATAGTAGCTCCTATGTGTGGTCTTGGAGTACCCAACCATAATAAATTATAATTAATTTCCCTAAAAAGAAATTCAAAACTCGAGTCTATACCATCTTCTTTTTGTCTTCCGAAGAAACCTACATCATGATTTGCAAATCCAGTTTTTACTTCTGATATAAATGAAACACTAGTTTTGTTGTCAAAAGCCTGTGCATTAATGCCAATACTGGTCAAAAATAAGGCGCTTACAATTACTTTATATTTTTTAATCATATTTATTAATAAAATTATAAATAATTAGTATTCAGTTACAAGGAAATACTCAATAATTGAATTTTTAATAAAAAATTTAATTTTAACCCATCTTTTTTTTTCATCATACCATATATCATAGTCAATTTTTTTTCCATTCACCTTATCTTGCCTGCCAGTTACTTTATACCTTTGTGCTAATATATTTCCAAATTTAGTTGAAATACTTTCCATTCCTTCTTTTTTGACATTTATAAATCTTTTTTTACCATGCTGGCTATCGATTAATTCTTTTTTGTTTAACCAATGTTGATGCCAATAAGAAGTAATTAAACTATTTCCACTTACAAAAAATTTTTTACCTCTAGATTCAATTTGTATTTTTGATCCTTGTCTTTTAGCGCTAAATTTAAATTGCCTATTATTTTTTTGTGTAAATGTTATTGCCTGAATAAATTTATTTTGATCCCAAATTTCCTCACTATTATGAAAATATTTAAAGATTGAAATGAATCCAAGCTTTACAACTGTTTCAATTTTAGTATTTACTATAATTTTATTATCCATTTTTTTGAAGTATAATTTATTAAACCCAATTTTTTTACCATTCCTATATATTTCAAATTCGTGTAATTCTTTATAAGAAAATCCATAAGAATTGCTTAAACTTA
Organism: Alphaproteobacteria bacterium MarineAlpha6_Bin2; assembly: GCA_002937815.1. Taxonomy (GTDB): domain Bacteria; phylum Pseudomonadota; class Alphaproteobacteria; genus PTKQ01. The sequence continues at coordinate 4,677 of PTKQ01000035.1, forward strand.
AAATACAGAAAGTAATGAAAAATAGAATAAAAAATTTTATTTGATTTGTTTTCACAAAATTAAAATTTATATATAAAAAGAATATTATTGTGAAATATAAACAAATAAACAAACAAAATATCTGGGCAGAAAAACTTACAAAAAAGACTTTTTTGAATACCCCCTGTTTATTTTTAGATAGAGATGGAGTACTTATTGATTGGAAAAATTCACTTATGAAAATAAATGAAGCAAAAATTATAAAAGGCTGCGAAAAAATTATCAAAGAATGCAACAAAAAAGAAATTCCAGTTATTTTAATAACTAATCAAGGAGGTGTTGGTTTAGGTTTACACACATGGAAAGATTTTTTTTTAACTCAAAAAAAACTTTTAAATTTATTATTAAAAAAAAATGCCAAAATTGATGGTGTCATAGCTTGCGCTCATCATCCTTATGCTAAAGGAAGGTTCCAACACCAAAATCATCCCTGTAGAAAACCAAATGGGGGTATGTTTTTAATAGCTAAAAAATTATTTAATTTAGATCTAGAAAATTCATGGATGATAGGTGATAAAATTAATGATTTAAAAGCAGCTTTTTCTAAAGGACTAAAAGGAGGTTTTCTT
>PTKQ01000036.1 GCA_002937815.1 Alphaproteobacteria bacterium MarineAlpha6_Bin2
ATTAAATATATATAAAAAATATAAGTTGTTAAAAAAATTAGGCTAAATTTAATATCTAATTTTTTTCTTTTCCATAATACAAAACTTAAAAGTAAAGTTGCAATAGTCAAAAAATAAATATCTATAGACATAACGTTTTTGGATATTGATGATCTTTCAATAATTTCTACAATTCCTAAAATACCTAAAATATTATATGTATTGGCTCCTAAAACATTTCCTAAGGCAACACCTTCTATTTTTTTCAAAGAAGCCATAATCGCAGTAGTTAGTTCTGGTAAAGAAGTTCCGATGGCAACTAATGATAGTCCAATGACACGCTCAGAAATATGAAAATATTCAGCAATTTTTATTGAGCCATTTAATAAAAAATGGGATCCAATTAAGATTGCTAATAAACTTAAGAATAATGTAAATAAAATCGATATTAAAGACTTTTCAATATTATTATTTGAATTGTCAATTTTTCCTAAAGTAAATCTTTGCTGCATTAAAAATATGAGAGTCAATATTGCAATACAGGATAAAATAAACGAACCTTCATTTGCAATGTTAAAAAAAATTATTGTTGCTGGAAAAAATATGATCAAAAAATTAATTTTAATTTCTATTCTAGTTAATTTGTCATAATTTATTTTTATTGGATATATTAATGCTGCAACACCTAAAATTAAAAGTATATTAGCAATATTACTTCCAAAGATGTTTCCTACAGCAATTCCAGGATGCGGAGGGAGACTTAACACAGCATTTAAACTGACTGCAAATTCAGGAATTGTAGTTCCAAATGCTAATGTTAAACTGGCGATTACAAAATTTGAGACATTTATTTTTTTTCCAAGATATACTATGTTTTTAACAAGATAATTTGCTCCAAATAATAATATTATTAAGGATGCTAAAGTTATAAAGATTGTATCTAGATTCATTTTTTTATTCTTTGATTTGTAATTAATCCCAGATTCCAAGATTCAATTTTTTTTATTTTATCCCTTATTTTTGCAGCTTCTTCAAATTCTAAATTCGAGGCATGTTCTAACATTTCTTTATTTAAATTCTCAATATAAGATTTTGTGTTTTGTTTATCAAATTTTTCCTCTTCTATTTCAATTGTATAACTATCCTTTTCATAAACAGTTTCTAATATATTATTTATATCTTTTTTTATACTCTTAGGTGTTATTCCATTAGCATTATTGTATGCTGTTTGTTTTGCCCTTCTTCTATCTGTTTCATTTAAAGCTTTTTTAATACTTTCAGTTTTTGTATCAGCATATAAAATTACTTTGCCATCAATATTTCTCGAAGCTCTTCCTATTGTTTGGATTAAAGATGTTTTTGATCGCAAAAATCCTTCTTTATCTGCATCTAATATTGCAACCAACCCACATTCCGGAATATCTAAACCTTCTCTTAGTAGATTAATACCAATTAAAATATGAAATTTCCCTTTTCTTAGATCTCTTATAATTTCAATCCTTTCTAAAGTATCAATATCTGAATGTAGATACCTGGCTTTTAAATTTAATTCATCTAGATATTCAGTTAAATCTTCTGCCATTTTTTTTGTTAAAGTGGTTACAAGTACCCTTTGAGATTTTGAAATAACTTTTTTACATTCATTCATTAAATCATCAACTTGATTTGATGCTGGTCTCACTTCGCAGATGGGATCAATCAAACCTGTGGGCCTAACAACTTGTTCCACAACCGCTCCTGTAGTTTGTTCTGTTTCCCAATTTCCTGGAGTTGCTGATACAAAAATTGTTTGAGGTCTCATTTTTTCCCATTCTTCAAATTTTAAAGGTCTATTATCTAAACATGATATTAATCTAAATCCATATTCAGCAAGTGTGGATTTTCTAGATTTATCACCCTTGTACATTCCATGAAGTTGTGGGATAGATACATGACTTTCATCAACAAATAATAACGAGTCATTAGGAAGATATTCAAATAATGTTGGAGGAGGTTCACCAATTTTTCTTCCTGTTAAATACCTAGAATAATTTTCAATCCCAGAACAAGTTCCTGTGGCTTCAATAGTCTCAATATCAAAATTTGTTCTTTGTTCTAATCTTTCCGCTTCCAAAGTTTTGTTATTATCTTTAAAAAATTTTAATCTTTGTTCCAATTCTATTTTTATCTCTTCAATAGCTTTATGTAAGGTAAGTTTTGGAGTTACATAATGACTATTAGGAAATATTTTAACAAATTCTAAATCATTTAACTTATTGTTAGTCAGTGGATCAATCGATGAAATTTTTTCTATTTTGTCACCAAAAAAGGATATTCGCCATGAACAATCTTCAAAATGTGACGGAAAAATATCTATTAAATCTCCTCTTACACGAAACGTTCCCCTAAAAAAATTTATATCATTTCTTATGTATTGAAGTTCGACTAATTTAGTTAATAAATAATCTCTTTTAATTATTTCATTTTTTGCAAGACTAAAAGTCATGGTAGAATATGTTTCTGGAGATCCTATTCCATAAATGCAAGATACGCTTGCCACAATTATAACATCTCTTCTTTCAAACAAAGATCTCGTTGTAGAGTGTCTCATTCTATCTATTTGTTCATTAATAGATGATTCTTTTTCAATATATGTATCTGTTCTTGGAACGTAAGCTTCTGGTTGATAATAATCGTAGTAAGATACAAAATATTCTACAGCATTTTCAGGAAATATTGACTTCATTTCAGCATATAATTGAGCAGCTAAAGTTTTATTTGGCGCTAAAATTAATGAAGGTTTTTGCAGTCTCTCAATTACATGTGCCATAGTAAATGTTTTGCCTGAACCTGTAACTCCTAATAATGTCTGATTTCGCTTATTATTTAAAAGATTTTTTGATATTTCTTCAATTGCATTTGGTTGGTCGCCCGAAGGTTCAAAATTACTTATAATCTTAAATTTTTTTTCTATTTTCTTTTTTTCTAACATTAAATACCATTAATTTTTGATTAAAAGTAATAACTAATTAAAATTAATACTATCTTTTCTTACAAATTTTTATTATAAAATACAAATATTGTTATGGGTTTTTTTTCACAAAGAATTTCTAAAATTCAACCTTCTGTAACAATGTCAATATCTGCAAAAGCTAAAAGCCTAAAAGAAGAAGGAAAGAATATAATTAATTTTTCAGCTGGAGAACCTGATTTCGATACTCCGGAAAATATAAAAAATTCTGGGATTCAGGCAATAAAAGATGGCCAAACTAAATATACCCCAGTCAATGGCACTAAAGAACTAAGAAATGCAATTATTAACAAATTTAAAAAAGAAAATAATTTACATTTTAGTCATGATGAAATCACAGTTGGTTGTGGTGGAAAACAAGTAATTTATAATGCTTTATTAGCTTCTATAGATAAAGAAGACGAAATTATTATCCCATCGCCCTATTGGGTTTCATATCCCGATATAGCCCTTATAGCTGAGGGCGAGCCAAAAGTATTGGAATGTTCTTTAGAAAATAATTTTAAAATTAATCCACAGGATTTGGAAAAATGTATTACTAATAAAACCAAGTGGCTAATTTTAAATTCTCCTTCAAACCCAACAGGAGCAATGTATAACGATTTGGAATTAATGAATATAGCAAAAATATTACTTAAACACCCCCATGTTTGGATTTTATCTGATGATTTATATGAACACATTGTTTTTGATGATTTAAAATTTAAAAATATTTTACAAATAGAAAATTCTCTCAAAGAAAGAACTTTAATAGTTAATGGAGTGTCTAAAGCTTATGCAATGACTGGTTGGAGATTAGGTTATGCAGGAGGGCCAAAAAAATTAATTAATCAAATTAACAAAATACAATCGCAAAGTACAACCCACACTAGTTCCATTTCACAAGCTGCAGCTATTGAAGCTTTAAATAATAGTGAAGAATTTATAAACAAGAATAAGAAAGTTTATCAAGAAAGAAGAGATATTGTATTTTCAAAATTAAAAAATTTTGATGGTTTTGATGTTTTTCTTCCGCAAGGATCGTTTTATATTTATGTGTGTTGTAATAATTTAATGAATAAAAAAAAGGAAGACGGAACTTTAATCAATAATGATATAGAATTCTCAGATTATTTATTAGATGAAGCAGGCGTTGCTGTTGTTCCAGGCGAAGCATTTGGATGTTCTAATTATTTTAGAACTTCCTTTGCTACTTCTAAATCTAATTTAGAAAAAGGTTGTGATAAAATCATAGAAGCTTCTAAGAAATTAAAATAATAAGATTTTATTTTGCAAGAAATTTTTCTGCATCTAGAGCTGCCATGCAACCCATCCCGGCAGCTGTAACAGCTTGTCTATAAATTTTATCAGTTACGTCACCAGCGGCAAAAATGCCAGATATATCGGTATGAGTATTATTAGACTTTGTAATTATATAGCCATCTCCATCAAGTTTAATTTGGTTTTTGAATATATTAGTTGAAGGATCGTAACCTATAGCGACAAATACACCGTCTAATTTAATATCTTGATCTTTTTTTTTTATAATATTTTTAATTTTTAATCCAGTTACTTTTTTGGGATTATCATTTCCTTTTATCTCTTGGACAACACTATTCCAAATAATTTCTACTTTAGGATTTTTAAATAATCTTTTTTGAAGAATTTTTTCAGCTCTTAATTCATTTCTCCTATGAATTAAAAAAACTTTTTTTGCATGTTTTGTTAGAAACAGAGCCTCTTCAACAGCAGTGTTACCTCCACCTATAACAGCAACAGTTTTATTTTTGAAGAAAAAACCGTCACATGTTGCACAGGCAGAAACTCCAAAACCTTTAAATTTTTCTTCACTATCTAAATTTAACCACCTTGCGGTTGCTCCAGTTGCAATTATTACTGACTTCCCAATATAAACGCTACCATTATCTCCATTGAGTTGAAATGGTTTCTTTTTAAAATTAACTTCAACAATAGTGTCATTAAAAATTTTTGTTCCAACACTTTCAGCTTGTTTTTTCATCTGCTCCATAAGCCATGGTCCTTGTACAATATCTTTAAAACCAGGATAATTCTCAACATCAGTAGTTATTGTCATTTGACCTCCAGGCTGTTGACCATCAATTAAAATAGGGTTCATATTAGCTCTTGCTGTATATATGCCTGCGGTATATCCGGCTGCGCCAGATCCAATTATAACTACATCGCTTTTATAAGTTTTATTCATTTAAAAATTTAAATTTTTTTTTTTTATTTCTTTTACTATATTCTCAGTATCATTTAATGCATTACTACTATTTTTTAAAGATACAGTT
>PTKQ01000037.1 GCA_002937815.1 Alphaproteobacteria bacterium MarineAlpha6_Bin2
AAACCAAAACTTAAAAAAAAAAATTTTAAATCCAAAATCTAACCGGAATCATTACAAATTATTTCAAAAATACTTAAAATCTAAGCATTCAAATGGAGAAATGAAAAAAATGAGCTATTTAGATTATAGAACGATGATAGAAGTCACACCAACAAAAACAAAAATATTAGAATTGTATAATGATAATCAACTTATAGGTGCAATTTTATTTGATTTATACAAAAATTCATTATCTGCAATATATAGTTATTATGACCCTGAGTATAAAAAAAAAAGCTTGGGAACCTTTTTAATTCTAAATTTAATTAAATTAGCAAAAAAACAAAATAAAGATTATTTATATCTTGGTTATTACATAGAAAAATGTAAAAAAATGTCTTACAAAAGTAAATTTGAACCTTTGGAAATACTTATAAATAATAAGTGGAAGATTTTTGAAAAAAAAAATTAATAGAAGAAAATTTTTAAGAAATGTTGGAATAACTACGTCTATTGTTGCTTTAGCTGCACATAAATCAAAACCAACAAGTGCAAAAGAAATATTTAATTGGAAAATGGTCACAACGTGGCCTAAAAATTTTCCAGGATTAGGTACGGGAGCAGAAACTTTTGCAAAAACAATAACAGAATCATCAGGGGGAAGATTAAATGTTACAGTCTTTGGAGCTGGTGAAATTGTTCCAGCATTTGAAGCAATGGATGCTGTTACAAGTGGCGCAATAGAAATGGGTCATGGAGGACCTTACTATTGGAAAGGTAAAGTTTCTGCAACCCAATATTTATCAGCTATCCCTTTTGGATTAACCCCTCAAGAACAAAATTCATGGTTTGAAAAAGGTGGAGGACAAGAAATTGCAGACAAAATATATAATAAAATGGGTTGTAAATTTTTTGTCTGTGGTAATACGGGCCCGCAAATGGGAGGATGGTTTAATAAAGAAATTAAATCATTAAAAGATTTTAAAGGATTAAAAATGAGAATACCTGGATTAGGGGGAGAAGTCATTAAGTCAGCTGGAGGCACGGTTGTTAATTTACATGGTGGAGAACTACTTACATCAATTCAAACTGGTGCTATAGATGCACTCGAATGGGTAGGTCCATATAATGATCTTGCGTTTGGAATGCATAAAGCCGGAAAATATTATTATTATCCTGGATGGCATGAACCAGGAGGCGTTTTAGATTGTTTTATAAATCTTGAAAAATGGAATTCTTTACCAAAAGATTTACAAAAAATAGTAGAAACATCAGCAATAGCAACCACACAAAGAATAACTAATGAAATGATCGCAGGAAACAATCAGGCTTTAGAGATTTTAATAAAAGAACATAAGGTTAAATTAAAGCCTTTTCCAGATAATGTTTTAAAAGAACTATTTGTTTTATCAGACAAAGTTATGAAAAAATTAATTTCATCTGATCCATTAAGTAAAGAAGTATATAATAGTATTATTAATTTTAGAAATCTTTCAATTAAAAGATCCGAAGTTTCAGAACTAAAGTTTTTAGAAGCCAGATCAAAATTTTTAATATAATGAAAAAAAATAAATTAATAAATGAATTAGAATTTTTTTTCCTTAATTACTGGTATGGTGAAGAAAAGCTTTGGAAAGCTTTTTGGTTGATAGGTATTCTAGGAAGAATACTTGTGGCTACTTTCGTTATAATATTTGCGCTAATAGGAAAAAGTATTGGTTTAACATGGTCAATAGCTATTTTAAGTTTTCTTTTTATTGCAATTTATATTATTTGGTCATTCGTTTCAATTTGGAGATGTGCTTTTAATACTCAAAATAAAAATTGGGGTTACGTAGCAAGAATATTTATAAGTATGGATTTATTAATTGGTATAAAACAAACTATAAATATTTTAAAAGATAATAATTTAACAAATTAATAAATTTTATTAGGCAACCAAGTAGCAAGTTGTGGAAATTTAGCTATTAGCAATAGGACAATTATCTGAATTATTATAAATGGAATAACTCCTTTATAAATATCTAAAGTCTTTATTTTGTATGTAGCAACTCCTCTAAAATAAAAAAGAGCAAAACCAAATGGAGGTGTTAAAAAGCTTGTTTGAAGATTGATCGCAATCATTATTCCAAACCATAAAGGATCAATATTCATTTGTAAAATTATTGGTCCAATGATTGGAATTATTAAATATATTATTTGAATAAAATCTAAAAAAAAACCTAATAAAAAAATTAGAACCATTATAAAAAACATTGATCCGAAAACACCACCTGGTATTTTTTCCATAAAAGCGCTAATCATTTCTCTCCCATCGAGACCAATAAATACAAGTGAAAATAATTTAGCTCCAATAAGTATTAAAAAAATCATAGAACTAATACTCATAGTTTCTATCATAGATTTTTTTAATACATTAATTGAAAAACTCTTTTTTATACAACTTAATATCATTGAACCGCAGGCCCCAACAGATGCTGCTTCAGTTGGCGTTGCAATCCCAGCCAATATAGAACCCAATACAGTAACAATTAAAATTATTGGAAGTAAAATTATTTTAAAATTTTCAATCATATTCTTTTTTCTATTTAATTTTAAAACGGCTGGACATGCCTCTGGTTTAACAAAAGTCAAAATTAACTGCCATAAACAATAAAATAAAACGAGTACCATTCCTGGAATTAATGCACCAGCAAATAAATCTACAGTAGAAATAGGATGAGATGGGATCTTTCCTTGCAATAATTGTGACTGACTATATGCCCCCTGCAAAACATCACTTAATAAAATTAATACTATTGATGGTGGAATTATTTGTCCTAATGTTCCAGATGCGCAAATAATACCTGAAGCTAATTTTTTATCATATCCCCATTTCAACATCGTTGGCAATGCTAACAGACCCATCGTAACTACAGTTGCTCCAACAATTCCTGTTGTAGCTGCAAACAGAGTACCAACAATTATGACTGAAAAACCCAACCCGCCTTTTAATCTTCCAAATAAGCTTCCTAATGTCTCTAGTAATTCTTCAGCAATCTTCGATTTTTCTAATATCAAACCCATAAAAACAAATAAAGGAACAGCAACTAGTAATTCGTTTGTCATTGTTCCAAAAATTTTTGATGGTATAAGTGCAAGAAAATTTATACTTAATAAATCAAATGATGAAGCAATGAATGCAAATAAGATTGAGACACCAGCCAAAGTGAAGGCTACTGGAAAACCAAATAACAAAAAGCAAAAAGTAATAATAAACATTAATATGCTTAATATTTCAGTTGTCATATTTTAATTAATTAATTTAAAAAAAATTTTTTTTTCTTTATTAGAAAGGACTAGTAAACATCTCAAAATTAATGAAATAGTTTGAAAAAATAAATTTATACAAAATAATAACAAACATGACTTATAAAGGTACAAAAAAGGAATTCCTCCAGCTTCTCTAGATTTCTCTAACCCATCCCAAGATTTTAATATATATGGAATAGAATATTTACTAATTACAATGATAAATGGTATTAAAAACAAAATTGAAAAAATTATATTTATTAAAGCTTTTATTTTTTCACTTGTTAATCTATAAAAAATATCAACTCTTACATGTTTGTCATTCATTAAAGCATATGATGCTCCAAAAAGAAATATTAAGCCATGCATCCAAATATATGATTCTTGCATCCAAACAAAACCAATGTTGTAAAAATACCTTAGAAGAACTACAAAAAAGGCTGTTAATGCCATAGACAAAACAAGCCAGGAGACCGCCTCTCCGGTTTTTTTATTTAATTTCTCAATATTAAAAATTACTTTTTTAATTTTTTTCAAAATTGTTCTTAAATTAAAATTTTTTTTCTATAAAAAGGCAAATCTTTATTATGATTTTTTTTTAAATATTTATTAAGAAAGAAACCTGTAATTTCAAATCCATTTTTAATTATTTTTTTATCTACTTTTTTTGATGTATTTATAAAAAAATTAGGTAATTTAAATAATTTTTGATGGTATTTATTTCCAACTAATTTGGAAACTGCTTTACCAGACCTTGGAGAAACGTAAAACAAATCTTTAGTACTTCCACTTACTGTACATTTTTTTAAATCAAGTCCATATCCCATTTCTGATAAAAGAAATAATTCCCATAAAATATACTTATTCAACCAATCTTTTAATTTTAAGTCCTCCATCAATAGTATTGTCTTTCGATACAAATTTAACTGTGGTAATTTATGAGGAAAACATAAATCAATTAATGAACAAATACTTAATAAGGTATTTAATTTAATGTCGTTATCAAAAAAAATAATGCTGTAATTTTTTATTAATTCAAACTTGCAATTCAAAAGCTGAATTTCTAATCTAGAATTACATTTAATATAAACATTGTTGCCAACTTCATATATTCCAAAATCTTTTTTTAATACACCTTTAACTAATCCTATATTAATACCATGATGGTAAGAAAAGAATGTGATTAATAATGAACTTTCCCCGTACTTCTTTTTTTTTAAAATAATTGCTTCATCATCAATTTGCATTTTAATCAATATAAATTCTTATTTTTTTATAAAATTTAATAAATTAATTGCAGCATTTATTTGAGCTATTTTAATTGTTCTACCAGTCGCAACAAAACTTTTAAAACCCTCAAGTGTTACTTCTATTTCAAATTTTGGATTATGAGAAGGTCCTTTTCTTGATTTCAATTTATATTTTGGAAGATCAAGACATTTTTTTTGGGCTATTTCTTGTAACATAGATTTAGCATCCTTAGGAGGTAAAATATTTTTGTAAATTTTCTTCTTCCAATATTTTTGAACAAACTTTTTAGCCTGGTTAATATCACTATCTAAAAATATTGCACCTATTAAAGCTTCGCAAGCATCACTTAATATTGAATTATTTTTTTGTATTTTAATATATTTTTTTTCTGGAGTGTCTATTTTTAAAAATGATTTAATATTTAATTCATTTGCTACCTCTAACAATTCTTCTTTGGCTACTAAATAAGAATGCCTTTTTGATAAAGCTCCTTCATCTTCATCAGAAAATGTAAGGAATAAGTCATGAGCTATTACTAATGACAATACTCTGTCACCTAAAAATTCTAATCGCTCGTAGGATAAATTATTATTTTTTTTTTTAAAACTTGAATGTGTAAAGGCTAATTCAATAAGCTTTTTATTTTTAAATTTATAATCAATTTTTTTTTCAAATTCATCAGTTTTCATATTAGTATC